>NZ_LT965956.1:0-300000 GCF_900240995.1 Bacillus sp. Marseille-P3661 | reverse complement strand
TGTTATCCGTGGAATGAGATGGGGCAGCCCATTAGGCGCACCTGTAATTGAAGATTGGGTATGGGACGGTCTGTACGATACAGTAGGCGATGTTACAATGGCTCAAACTGCTGAAAACATCGCTAAAAAATACAATATTTCACGAGAAGAAGCTGATCAACACGCACTTTCAAGTCATCAGCGTGCAATTGCTGCAAGAGAAAAAGGGTATTTTGAACAGGAAATAGTTCCTGTTACGGTAAAGGGAAGAAAAGGCGATATAGTGGTCAATGCGGATGAACACATTCGTGAAACAAGTATTGAACAATTAAGCAAATTAAAAGCTCGTTTTATTGAAAATGGTGTTGTTACCCCGGGAAATGCTAGCGGAATGGTTGATGGAGCTGCTGCAGTAATCGTGGCATCTAGTGGTTACGCAGAGAAAAAGGGCCTGAAGCCAATTGCACGTCTTGTTTCTTGGGAAGTTATTGGAGTTGATCCTAAATATATGGGTATGGGTCCTGTTCCAGCCATCCAAGGAGCCCTAAGAAAAGCAAATCTAACAGTTGGAGATCTTGATTTAATTGAAATTAATGAGGCCTTTTCAGCACAATATTTAGCTTGTCAAAGAGAATTAGGTTTTGATGCTGAAATCGGAAATGTGAACGGTGGAGCTGTTGCTTTAGGACACCCTCTTGCAGCAAGTGGAACTAGAATTTCCACAACTCTTATCTATGAATTAAGAAGACGCAATAAGAAATATGGTGCATCTGCTGTTTGTATCGGTGGCGGCCAAGGTATTGCAGCTATTTGGGAAGCTTTGTAAAACAATGAACCCACATCATTCATGACAATGTATAAGAAAACCTGTTCATCTAAAATGAATAGTAGATTGAGAGTCAGTTTTATGGCTCTCATTTTTTAAAATTACTGAAAATTATATATATTTTTTTATACTTATAGTAAAAAAATAATAAGGAGGATCATTTATATGATCAAGGATACTTTTAATGAACCCTTCCATAGCATAACAGACTTGCAAGAAGAAAAACTTCGTCGACAAATTACATATATTTATGAAAAATCACCGTTTTATAAGGAAAAGTTTAATCAAAATAATATCAATCCTAAAGACATTCAAACAATTAAAGATTTAGAAAAGCTCCCTTTTACAGTTAAAGATGAAATTCGCGAAAGTCAAAGAATTCAACCGCCATTAGGTTTGCATGCTGCTGCAGAGATGGAGGATATCATCCGAGTTCATTCATCTTCAGGAACAACTGGTAAGCCAACATACGTTGGAATAACAAGAAATGATTATGATGTTTGGACTGAAATCTTAGCACGCGTTTTATATACCCATGGAATTAGGAAAACTAGCAAAATTGTCTTTGCAATGGGATTATCTTTTTTTGTTGGAAGCTCAATGAAAGATGGTATTGAACGACTTGGTGCAACGTTTATTCCAATCGGTACTGGCGCATCTGATCGAGTTATTCAAAGTATTAATGATTTTGAGGCAGATGTATTATTTTGTACTCCATCCTATGCTACCTATCTAGCAGAATATGTTCGAGAAAATTATGACTTTGAACCGAAAGATCTAGGAATCAAGCTAATGTCTGTTGGTGGAGAACCTGGTGGAGGATTGCCAGAAATTCGCAATAAGATTGAACAAGAATGGGGTTGTAAAGTACTTGAAGCAATGGGTAATGCTGATATGGCACCTGTTCTATTCAGTGAATGCCAAGAACAAGCTGGTATGCACTTTGTCGGAGGAGATTATGTAATTTGTGAAATTATTGACCCGGAAACAGGAAAACAAGTACCTCATGGAGATCATATGCAAGGTGAACTGGTATATACAGCGATTGACCGCGAGTGTTCGCCACTTCTTCGCTTTAGAACAAGAGATCTTGTTCAAGTAGATACAACGCCATGTAAGTGCGGCAGAAAAAGCATGAGAATAAGATGTATCGGCCGCACAGATGACATGTTAATAGTAAGAGGTGTAAATGTCTTTCCTTCAGCTATTAAGGATGTAATTAATAGTTTCCGTCCAAGAACGAATGGTGAAATAAGCATTCTTTTAAATCAAGCGCCACCACTTGTACACCCGCCATTACCTATTAAGGTTGAATATGAGGAAGAATTAACGCAAGAAGAATTATATGTCTTGAAAAAAGAGATTGAAACAACGTTACGTTCTAAGTTAACTTTTACTGCTGATGTTCAGCTTGTTCCAAAAGGCACTTTACCGCGCTTTGAAATGAAAGCAAAGTTAACGCAGCTTACAATTTAAAAATTAGAACCTAACCAAATAATAATTGTAGCTCTAGATGTTATTTGGCGAGACAGTTTTTTAAAAAGGAGATAGATAGATTTGAAAGCAATCGATACACATGTCCATTTAATGACCGAGGAAGCAGCTGTTTCAGGGGGAGATTATCTCCACACTGGCCAAGAGTATTTTGGACAAGAGCAACACATTATTACCATCAAGGAAACAGCAGACTATTATCGGAAATTAGATATGAAAGCTGTTTTATTAGCAACTGATTTTCGTACAAATACGGGCTTGCCACCGGTTTCCAATGATCATGTAGCAAAAGCTGTTAAAGAGCATCCAGATGTATTCATGGGCTTTGCCAGCGTTGATCCATGGATGGGGAAATTGGCTATACAAGAGGTTGAACGTGCAGTATCAGAGCTTGGTTTGATCGGACTAAAATTCCAGCAGGCCGGACAGGCGTTCTACCCAAATGATCATCGCTTTTATCCGATTTATGAAAAGTGTCAAGAGTTAGGCATTCCAGTTCTATTTCATATGGGTACAACCGGACTTGGAGCTGGACAACCTGGTGGGCTAGGAATTAAATTGAAATATTGCCGACCAATTTATATCGATGATGTCGCAGCAGACTTTCCAAATCTTACGATTATTGGGGCTCATCCAGGTTGGCCTTGGCATGAAGAACTATTAGCGATTGCCGTTCATAAAGCGAATGTTTATATCGATTTATCTGGGTGGGCACCGAAGTATATTCCGCCAATAGTCGTTCAGTATGCGAATTCCTTACTGCAGGATAAAGTTCTCTTTGGCTCAGATTGGCCTTTACTAACACCAGAAAGATGGATGAAAGAATTTGACCAGTTAAATATTAAAGATTCTGTCAAACCTAAAATATTTCTAGAAAACGCTAGAAGAGTTTTTAAATTAGAAGATTAATAATATTTGGGAGAGGATAGAGCATTGGTTAGACAATTAGAACTGAGCAGAGAGTATTGGAATCCAGAAATAGAAACAAAAAGCCATGAAGAGATTAAACAAATTCAGTTTGAAAAGTTGAAAAAGCAAATCAATTATTGCTATGAAAATTCTGCTTTTTATAAAAAGAAATTCCAAGACAACGGTGCAGAACCAGATGATATAAAAACCATGGACGATTTCCGCAGTCTGCCTGCATTTATTACAAAGGAAGAGGATCGAAAAGGACAGGAAGAATCAAGACAACAGGAAAACCATCCTTTTGGATTGCAGCTTTGCGCAAAGCCTGAAGAAGTTGTAGCGATTAATGCAACTTCAGGAACAACCGGTGTGCCAACCTTTTATGCTTTTTCAGAGCATGATCTAAAGATACAAAATGAATCCTTTGCACGAGGGTATTGGCGAGCTGGTATTCGTCCGGGTGACCGGGTGTTAATGGCTACTGGCTTATCAATGTGGCTTGGTGGTACATCAGTCATGCGCGGTATACAAGGAATGGGAGCTTGCCCTATTCCTGTCGGTGTGGAGTCAGGTACTGAAAGGACATTAAACTTTGCCAAACTTACCAAACCATCCGCTATGGTTACCCTTCCATCGATCGCTACACGTTTGATCGAAAAAGCACCCGAAATATTAGGGATGGAGGTAAAGGATTTAGGTATAAAAAGGATATTTGCTCTTGGTGAACCTGGAGCAAGTATTCCTGAAACTCGTGAGAGAATAGAAGAAGCATATGGGGCAAAGTTATATGATGGCGCCACAGGAATTTGGGGGTTGCATAGTGTTTCATGTGACAGTCACAACTATCAGGGGCTACATGCTTACTGTGAGGATCAAATCTTATTATGGGACATTGTCGACCCTGTTTCAAAGAAACCGCTAGAAATTAAGGATGGAGCTATCGGTGAACAAATTATCACAGCATTAGATTGGAAAGCGTCACCTGCATTGCGGTACGCAGTTGGGGATATCATACAAATTTATACTGAACCATGCCCACATTGTGGTTTCTCATGGTTACGGTGGAAGATCATTGGAAGAACAGATGATGTTTTAAACATTAAAGGAGTTAAATTATATCCTGCTGCATTAAAAGAAGTTATTGAAAAATATATTCCACGAGTGACGGGTGAATTTAGGATTGTTTTAAATGAAAAACCACCTAGGGTAATTCCACCATTGCAAGTAAAAGTAGAGCTTGGTCAGGAGTTATCAGGAGAGAGTCTAAATCAACTAAAACAAGAACTTGAAAATGCTTGCTCTCGCTATTTAAGTGTAAGACCATCTATAACCTTATTACCAGTTGGAACTTTTTCAATAAGTAAGGATATGGCTAAAAAAACTAGTTTCTTTGAGAAAAACTATTAAATTTTCGCTTTTAATAGTTTGATAATTCTTAATAGAAAATAAATTAAAGGGAGGTTGATTTAGTATGAAGAAAAGTAAATTTTTATTAGGCTTTTTATTATTAATTGTTGGGATGTTAATTATTTCAGCGTGTTCGTCATCACAAAGCAGCAATAGCGGAGGTAGTAGTGCAGGATCAAATAGTAATGAACAACCGAAAGAAGAAATGAAACCGATAGAGTTAAAGGTAGCACATATTTTCCCAGGCACTCACCCAATTGAAACAGAAATTTTTCAACCTTGGGGCGTAGAGATTGAAGAAGCTACAAATGGTTTAGTAAAAGTGAAAACATATCCTGGCGGTACACTATTACCGGCCGATCAAACGTATGATGGAGTTGTAGATGGAGTGTCAGATATAGGTATGTCATTCTTCTCATATACTCCTGGACGGTTCCCGATTATGCAAATGATTGAGCTGCCTGGTATAGATTTCAAAAATGCTAAAGTTGGTTCAAATGTTGCTAGAGATATTTTATCTGAAGTTAATCCTCAAGAAGTACAAGACACTAAAATACTCATGGTAGGAACAACAGGTCCTGCATTGTTAATGACTCAAAAACCTGTACAAGTATTAGATGATTTAAAAGGCATGGAAATTCGAACAACAGGTGCTAGTGCTGGTAGTATTGAATCTCTTGGCGGCATCCCTGTATCAATGCCAATGGGTGATTCATATGATGCTCTATCTAAAGGGATTGTAAAAGGTATTCTTGGTGCAACCGAAAGTATTAAAGCATACAATCTTGGCGAAGTTACTAAATATGTAACAGAAACACCGTTTCTTTATAATGGTTTATTCTATGTAACTATGAATTTAGAAACATGGAATTCTATTCCAAAAGATCTGCAGGATGCTATCACAAAAGTAACAGAAAAGTACTCTAATGAAGAGTTCCCAAATCTTTTTGATAGGGATAACGAGGCAGGCTTAAAAATTGGTACTGAAGAACATGGCATGGAAAAATTAACGTTAACTGATGAAGAAAAAGCGAAATGGATTGAAATCCTTAAAAATTATCAAAATAAGTATGTAGAACAGCTTGAAGGTCAAGGACTTCCAGGTAAGAGCACACTTGAAAAAATAAACACGCTTGCAGAGCAATACAACGGAACATATTAATTTTGAATGAAGCAGAAGAGTCAGTTGAGTCTTCTGCTTCTTCTATAATCCTTGTTTATAAATTAGGCTGTCAGTATCTTCAAAGTGAGGTGTAAGGTAACGTGAAAAATCCTTCAAATGCGTTAATAAAGCTCAGTGAAATTTTAGAAAGGATTGCCGGATTTGTTTTCCTGTTGGTGATGTTATTGGTTGTTGCAAATATTTTACTAAGAGCATTTTTTCAAAGCCCAATAGCTGGTACCTATGATTATGTCGGTTTTTTGACCGCCATAGGGATCGCTTTAGCATTGGCGAATTGCGCTATTCACAGAGGTCATATTGCAGTGGATTTTTTTATAGAAAAACTCTCGGGTAAGATTCAAGCAATTATTGATTTATTTATGGGGCTTGTTGCCGGGGTGTTTTTTTTGCTAACATCATGGGAAATTGCAAAATACGGCTATAGTATGGTTTTAACCGGACAAAAATCTCCATCCGCGATGATAGCTTATTATCCCTTTATTTATATTGTTGCTTTTGGTGTGTTTATTATGGCTTTAATTATTTTATATCAACTAAGTGAGCCATTTAGAAAGTTGGTGAAAAAATGAGCGAACTAGTAATAGGCTTAATAGGTATTGTAGTCTTTTTTGGATTAATGGCATTAAGAATGCCAATTGCTTTCACAATGGCAATTGTTGGATATCTAGGTCTTTGTGTTCTAACTTCACCATCTGCTGCACTTGGTGTGGTGGCTAAAGAGATTTATGCCAATTTCTCATCATATACATTAAGCGTTGTCCCAATGTTTATATTAATGGGATTTGTAGCTTTTTACTCTGGAATAGGCACCAGCTTGTATAATTTTGCTTATAAACTTGTTGGACATTTTCCAGGAGGTCTTGCAATAGCCACACAAGTAACATGTGGTTTATTTGGTGCAGTTAGTGGATCAAATACGGCAACAGCAGCGACAATAGGAGCCATATCAATTCCTGAAATGAAAAAGTATAACTACGATGATTCACTTTCTACGGGAAGTGTAGCTGCTGGAGGTGCATTAGGGATTCTAATTCCTCCTAGTGTAATTTTTATCTTATATGGAATTGCAACTGAACAATCAATAGGGAAGCTGTTTATTGCTGGAATCCTTCCAGGTATTCTACTTATGCTTTTATATATACTAGCAATTGTTATCATTGTTGTTCGTAATCCGAAATTAGGACCTCCTGGGCCTAAAAGTAGTTGGAGTGAAAGAATTCATGCACTTCGTGGTGGTCTTTTTGAGGCTTTAGCTGTTTTCGTTATTTCTTTAGGTGGACTATACATTGGCTTATTTACACCGACAGAAGCAGGTGCAGTTGGCGCTGCGGCCATTTTAGGTATTTCACTTATTCAAAAACGAATTGATTGGAAAGGAATAAAGAATAGTTTAGTAGATACAACTAGGATTACTGCCATGATTATGCTCTTGTTGGCAGGTGCGATTATTTTTGGAAGATTTATGACACTAAGTCAAATCCCAACCGAATTGGCTAGCTGGGCTAGTAGTTTTCCATATCCGCCTTTCATCGTTATGGGGTTAATCCTTATTATTTATTTAATACTAGGTTTCTTTATCGATGCTTTAGCATTAATTCTCCTTACTATCCCTGTTTTTTATCCGGTGGCTGTAACAACTCTTGGATATGACCCAATATGGTTCGGAATAATAATTACTCTGGTTGTTGCTGCTGGTATTATTACACCGCCAGTAGGTGTAAATGTTTATATAATTAAAGGAGTGGCAAAGGATGTTCCTTTGGAAACAATCTTTAAAGGAATATGGCCGTTCTTTTTTGCATTAATAATTTGCATCATTATTCTTATGTTAGTACCAGAAATAGTTACGTTCTTACCAGAGGTTTTAGGTTAAGAGTTTGGAAGTTATCCTAGTAAATACAGAAAGCAAAGAGCCCTGATACAGGGCTCTTTTGAGTTGAATTTTTCCACTTTTAAAAAGATGCACTTATAATCGATTTGATAAATCTAACAATAGTTTTGATATTTCTTCAAATCTATCAATTCTAGAGTTAATTTCTTTTGCCTTTTCTAATTGATTTATAACTGTATTATTAATAGCAGTTACTTCATCCGTTATTTTCTGCAGATCGGCTTGTAGGTCCCTTAACGTTTTTTCTATCTCTACACTAGCATCGTTGCTGTTTCCGGATAATTTTCTTATTTCATCCGCAACTACGCCAAAACCACGACCAACGTCACCAATTCTTGCTGCTTCAATCGCAGCGTTTAAGCCAATTAATCGTGTTTGTGAGGAAATAGATTTAATTGAATCTAAAATTTGATTTGTTTTTTGAAATTTATTATTGATCTCATCAGCTTTCTTTTGGAGCATTTCACTATCATCATTAAGCTGTGAAGCTACATTAATAAATTGGTCAATAATATTACCCACTTCATCACTAGATTCAATTAGTTCTTCGGCACTTTTATTCAGACCTGTCCACGTTTCGATGTTTTTAGCTATCCCTACAGATCCGATTACATTGTTACGTTCATCCATTAAAGGAAAGCCATATACTCTAACTGGAATCCCATATAAAGAGGCATCCATATTCTTTGCAGCAGGAGCTTTTGTTCTCATTGCTTCGGCCATTGCAGATTTAGGTTTTACTGGGTCTCCCGGAGATATATTTAATTTCACCGTTTTTCCATCTCGTTGTATAATAAATTTTTCTTTATCAGTAACAGCAAAACCCATGTCAGTTTGCATAATCTCAGCAATAAATGGAGTAATCGTAATTAAAGCTTGCATTAATTCTTGACCAGTTACTTTGTTCTCCATAATATTCATAGTAGTTTCACCTTTCTTTATGTAGATTTTGTATTTAAATCTCTTAATAAAAATCTATTAAAATTAAAAACGCTTTCATTTATAGCTATTCTATCACTATGTATAATAAAAAACTATATATAAAGTACTAGTTAATTAACATTTATTACATGTTACTACCATTCTAATTTACACCTAAGATATATACCAAGAACTATTATGAAGATTATGGTATTATAAATTTAAGGTTTTTCTACAATTTGAAAAATTTTAAATTTATAAACCTTTATATGCGTAATAAGCAAATTTATAATAGGTAGAAAGAGTAGGTGTTGCTGGTGGGTTTACACGATAAAGTAAGTACTGGTATGAGCGGATTTGATAAGGTAATTGATAAACTTAGGTTAGGTGATAACGTCGTATGGCAAGTAGATTCAGTAGAAAACTATAAAAAGATTGTTGATCCATATGTTGCTCAAGCTCTAAAGGATCAAAGAAAATTGATTTATGTTCGTTTTGGTAGTCACGAGCCATTATTATTAAAGACTTCGGGTGCAAAGATTTATAATGTTGATCCAAAAAAGGGGTTTGAAACATTTGCAACAGCTGTTCATAGCCTGATTGAAGAGGAAGGTAAAAAAGCTTTTTATGTTTTTGATTGTTTAACAGACTTATTAGAATATTGGTATTCTGATTTAATGATTGGAAACTTTTTTAAAGTTTCATGTCCGTTTCTATATGAATTAGATACAATTGCTTATTTTGCAATCAAACGCAATGTCCATACATATAGCACAATTGCAGGTATTCGTGAAACAACACAACTATTACTTGATTTATATCAAGTGAACGATAACTTCTATATCCATCCTTTAAAGGTTTGGCAGCGTTATTCTCCAACTATGTTTTTCCCACATTTAATTCAAGATCAATCAGCAACCGTTATAACAGCTAGCTCTGAGGCCGCTGAGTTATTTTCAAGTATCAATCGAGTGGAGGAACGACTCGACTATTGGGATGTTGTCTTTAATAAAGCGAAAGAAACTCTCGGTAATGAGCCTGAAAAACAGGAAGAAACAAAACAACTTTTAATGTCTTTACTAATTGGCAATAAATCACGAATGTATGATTTATGTGATCAATATTTTACTTTGCATGATATTCTAACGATTGCATCAAGAGAAGTTGGAACCGGTTTTATAGGCGGTAAAAGCGTAGGTATGCTTATCGCAAGAAAAATCATTGAACGTGAAGGAAAGGACCGTTTTATACCTTTTATGGAACCTCATGATTCATTCTATCTTGGTTCTGATATCTTTTATACTTATATTGTTCAAAATGGCTGGTGGAACCTTCGAGCAAAACAAAAAACCCCTGAAGGTTACTATAAATACGCTCCTGAACTAAGGGATAAAATGTTGCATGGTAAGTTTCCAGAAAATATTAAAGACAAGTTTGTTCAACTGCTTGAATATTTCGGACAGTCTCCTATCATTGTTCGCTCTAGTTCCTTACTCGAAGATAATTTCGGAAATGCATTTGCAGGGAAGTACGAGAGTGTATTTTGCGTTAATCAGGGTACTCCTGAGGAGCGATATGAGTGTTTTGAACAAGCAATTCGTACTGTATATTCAAGTACAATGAATGAAGATGCATTAGCATATAGGATGAATAGAGGCCTGTTTGAAAAAGACGAACAAATGGCTATATTGGTACAACGTGTATCCGGAGATCATTATGGTGAAAACTTCTTTCCGCACGTAGCAGGTGTTGGTAACTCTTCTAACCTTTATGTTTGGGATAAAAGCGTCGATATGGACGCAGGCATGCTTCGACTTGTATTTGGGCTTGGGACCCGGGCTGTAGAGCGAACAGTCGGGGATTATGCAAGAATTGTAACCCTTGATGAACCGTTACGCTTACCACTAATGCACTATGAAGATCAAAAGCAATTTTCACAACATTACGTTGATGTCCTTTCATTAAATGAAAATCAAATGAGCAGTAGCAAATTAGAGAATATTATATTAAGTGATATTAAGGTTGCTAGAGAAATGTTTGCAACCTTAGACTATGAAACCGAAAACCGCTTACGTGAGCTTGGCTATACCAACATAAAAGCGCCTTATATTCTAAATTTTAAAACTTTGCTTGGAGACACCGAGTTTCCTGTACTTATGAAAGAAATGCTAGCTTTGTTATCAAAGGTATATGACTATCCTGTCGACATTGAATTCACAGCTAATTTTAATGAAAATAACCAATTTAAAATTAATCTTCTCCAATGTCGACCTCTTCAAACAAGGGGATTGGGGAAAACTGTTAAATTTCCAGAACGAACTAAGGATCAGGAAACCTTTTTCTCTACTAAAGGTAACTTTATGGGTGGAAATGTTCGTCTACCAATTGATTATGTGGTTTTTGTAAATGCAAAAGCTTATATGGAACGAAATGAACAAGGGAAATATGCTGTTGCTAGGCAGATAGGTAACATCAATAAAGTTCTAAAAGGAAAAAATGCCATGTTAATGGGTCCTGGTAGATGGGGAACGACGACTCCATCTTTAGGTGTCCCTGTTCATTTTGCCGAGCTTTCTAATATGAGTGTCATATGTGAGGTTGCTTCGAATGAAGACGGCCTTATTCCTGAATTATCTTACGGGAGTCACTTTTTTCAAGATATAGTTGAAACGGGGATTTTTTATGTTGCAATATTTGATGGGCAAAAAGATGTGGTTTATCATCCAGAGCGCATATTGAAAAAAAAGAATCTGCTATCATCGCTAGTTCCTAAAGGTGCTCAATTTTCTGATGTGATTCACATTGCTAAAACAGATGGAATGGAAATTTACTCAGATGTTGTATCGCAAAGGCTTTTGTGTAGATAGAAAACTGAAGTAAGATTGATCTTCATAGCTTTAAGGAATAAGGAAGATGATTGCGCATGGTTTTTTCGTTGTGTTTCCTCTTCATAGAGGGGATGAAGAGGTTTGCGGTTGGTTTCTTCGATCTGTTTCCTCTTCATCAGGGGGATGAAGGGGATTGCGGTTGGTTTTTTTGATCTGTTTCCTCTTCATCGACGGTATGAAGGGGATTGCGGTTGGTTTTTTCGATCTGTTTCCTCTTCATCAGGGGGATGAAGGGGATTGCGCATGGTTTTTTTGATCTGTTTCCTCTTCATCGACGGTATGAAGGGGATTGCGCATGGTTTTTTCGCTGTGTTTCCTCTTCATCGGGGGTATGAAGAGGTTTGCGGTTGGTTTCTTCGATCTGTTTCCTCTTCATCGACGGTATGAAGGGGATTGCACATGGTTTTTTTCGGTGTGTTTCCTCTTCATCGACGGTATGAAGGGGATTGCGCATGGTTTTTTCGCTGTGTTTCCTCTTCATCGACGGTATGAAGAGGTTTGCGGTTGGTTTCTTCGATCTGTTTCCTCTTCATCGACGGTATGAAGGGGATTGCACATGGTTTTTTTCGGTGTGTTTCCTCTTCATAGAGGGGATGAAGAGGTTTGCGCATGGTTTTTTCGCTGTGTTTCCTCTTCATCGGCGGTATGAAGAGGATCGCGCATAGTTTTTTCGATCTGTTTCCTCTTCATCAGAGGGATGAAGGGGATTGTGTTTGGTTTTTTCGCTGTGTTTCCTCTTCATCGACGGTATGAAGGGGATTGCGCATGGTTTTTTCGCTGTGTTTCCTCTTCATAGACGGTATGAAGGGGATTGCACATGGTTTTTTCGGTGTGTTTCCTCTTCATAGAGGGGATGAAGAGGTTTGCGCATGGTTTTTTCGCTGTGTTTCCTCTTCATCGACGGTATGAAGAGGTTTGCGGTTGGTTTCTTCGATCTGTTTCCTCTTCATCAGGGGGATGAAGAGGAATGCGCCTGAGTTTTCCGATGAGTTTCCTTTTCATGGCCGTATGAAGAAGGCAGCACTTAGGTTTTACTACAATTTTCCTCTTCATTGGCCCAATGATAGCCGTAATTTCCTACTAGCATTTAAGCAAATAGCAGCCGCTCGTTTTATAGTTTTCCTGCAATACAATCTATCTACTACCTAGTAAATTCAATTGAAAACAGCAAGAAAAAATGGTCTAAATCTCTCATACTGCGAATAGAATTCCTTGATAGATCTTTTAGGGGGATAGGTATGAGACGTCAATTTTTAATAGGACTAGTAACTATAGCTTGCTTAATAACCGGTGGTAGTTTTGTAGGAGCTAAGGAATCGATAACATTGGAAAATGGATTGTTGGTAGATGGACGAGCTATGGTGCCACTTAGGAGTTTGTTTGAAACAATCGGAGCAAAGGTGAACTGGCATAATGAAACACAACAGATCATCGCGACAAAAGGATCAACTATTATAAAGTTACAAATTAATCAACAAGAAGTATCAATAAATGATAGACTATATGATTTAGACTCTCCAGCTAAAGTCATTAATGGCAGAACAATGGTACCGGTTCGATTGATAGATAGAGCATTTGCAGCTGATATAAAGTGGATTGGCAACAGCAATACTGCAATGATCTCAACAGTTGATAAAGACATATCAGTACCAGTCAAAGAATATGTAGAGGAAGTTTCAATAAAAATAAGTGCAGCTGGCGATGTGACACTTGGCGGGGATGTAGAATATGGCTATCAAGGTAGTTTCAATCAAGAAGCAGATGATAATGGGCTTACACATTTTGTAAAGAATATTAAAGATTTATTTATTGATGATGATTTAACAATGGTGAATCTTGAAACAACACTTACAACAGCGACAGCAAAAGCAAATAAGAAATTTCGATTCAAAGGAGACCCGTCGTATACGGAAATATTGACTTTAGGAAGTATTGAATCAGTGAATCTTGCTAATAATCATACATTAGATTACCTTCAGCAAGGCTATAATGATACAATCGCAAATTTAAAAAAAGCTGATATTGGCTACTTCGGTAATGATCATCAATATGTAAAAGAAATAAACGGGGTTAAAGTTGGGGCTTTAGGTTATAAAGGTTGGAGCGATACTTCATCACTCCGAAAGAAAATTAATAATGATATTGCTGCACTTCGAAAGAAAGATGTTGCAATAGTTATGGTTCATTTTCATTGGGGTGAGGAGCGCAGCTATACACCGAACACAGTACAAAAGTCACTAGGAAGATATACAATTGATAGTGGTGCCGATTTAGTGCTTGGACATCATCCGCATGTTGTACAAGGCATCGAAGAATATAAAGGGAAATTCATCGTATATAGTCTTGGCAACTTTATGTTTGGCGGAAATCGAAATCCAAGTGATAAGGATACATTTGTATTTCAACAAACTTTTCACGTAAAAGATAAGAAATTGACAACTAAAAAAGACATTAATGTGATTCCATTTAGCATATCATCGGTTTCACATCGAAATAATTACCAGCCAACTCCAATGGATAGCACAAATGCCGCTAAATTAAAACAAAAGCTAGTCCGTATTTCGGAGAATATTGGTAATTCAAATTGGGCTTTGTATGAAAATAATAAAGCTATGACTTATGAGTAACTTACCTACAATATGATAAACTAATGAGCTCACCTTAGTTGATGTGGGCTTTTATTTACCCTAAACTAAAGGAAACGTCCCCTTGAAGGAGAAGATTAAAATGGATCCTAGAAAAAAGTGGAATAATAAATATAGAGAAAGAATAACTAACCATGAACAACCCGCTGCTAATGAAAGATTAAAGACCATTTCACCGTACTTAACTGGAGGGGATGCTCTGGATGTTGCTTGTGGTTTAGGTGTAAATAGTACTTTTTTAGCTAAATTAGATTTTCGTGTGGATGCATTGGATATTTCCGATGTCGCCATTGATTACCTTAAAAAGCTTGCGGACAAAGAAAAGCTGACGATCTATCCGCGTTTATGTGATTTAACGGATTTGAATAATTTACATCTAAAAGAAAAATCGTACGATTTAGTTGTGATTACATATTATCTTGATCGAAACCTTCTCCAATACATAAAGACTGTAATAAAGGACAATGGTTATTTTTTTATGGAAACCTTTTATAAAAGCCCATTACAAGAGAAGGAAGGAATCTCCAATCAATTTAAATTACAGCCCGGAGAACTGTTATCTTTATATAAAGAAATGCAGATTCTCTATTATGAAGAAAATGAGCACGAAGGGCGCCAAACAATCTTTGTACGAAAAAAGACCTAAAAAAATACAATCAAATAATTCATAGACTGCATATGAAAAAGTCATTCATAACTCGAAAACAGGGGAACCAACTCCTGTTTTTTCTAACAATTTTTTATTTATTCAAGCTATTTCGAACCTTTTAAAAAGAGTTACCGTCTATCCCCGTTGTTTCAAAAATTATCGATATTTTATAAAAAAATGAATTAATCTAATTTTCACACAATAAAATTAGTACTATCGAATGAGGGGGGAAAAGAATGACAGCTAAGAAAATCTTCGTGGGTAATTATAAGGGTGGAGTTGGAAAGACAACAAGTATATATCAAATTGCGTTACATATGGCTGACGAGGGAAAAAGAGTATTGCTGGTTGATTTAGATCCACAATGCTCATTAAGTGAAATATGCCTTGGGAGAATGGAAAGGTATTTAGATAACCTTCCTGATAATGAATGTTTAAATTTTGTATATGATGTTTGGAATCAGTCAAAAAAGTTTTCAAATATTAGTTTCAAACTAAAACCAGCAAGTTTGATTAAGCAAACAGAAGAAAAAATTAATTTTATTCCTTCGAATATTTTTTATAGCAATGGTGGTTTAGATAAACTTGCTATGTCACTAAAGAATGAATTTGAGGATCTATTTGTACTACAGCAATTCTTTCAAACCACTAATCTAGATCAGCGCTATGATTATATACTCTTTGATTGCCCACCAAGCAACAATATCATTACACAAGGAGCCTTCCTACTTTCTGACTTTTATATAATTCCTTCAATTTTTCAAACAATAAGTATTCGAGGCGTGATACATTATATTAAAACTGTAGAGGAAATATATAAACAAATTTGTGAAGAACATCCGAATGCAGCGCTATCGCAATTACTTTTCGGAGAAAAACCACAACTTATTGGTATATTTGAAACATTGAAGAAAGGATCTACAAATAATAAAAATGTACACGATGAACTTAAAGAGCATTTTAAAGATATAGACATTACACCACTCTTATCATTAACATCTGAAAAAGAAAAGCTTGTCTTTCAAACAATCATTTTCAACTACGAAGATACAGCCAGAGCCACAGCTAATGGGAAAAGAGTTGCCGGTTACGCAGATTTAACTTTTGAAATTTTGGAATGCTTAGAAAACCGTTCTCAAATACAAGTTAAGTTTAATTTGGATAGAAAAGGTTGGCGATGGAATGACTCAGCTCACGTTTAACAATGTTGTTAGTAATCTTCAAAAATATCAAAGTATATTAACCATCATCAATGGAAAAAAATTAAAAAGTGAGACAAATGATATCGATAGAATGATTTCTATTTTAAAAAGCTATGGTGATCTTCCTATAGATACTTTTAACCATAATGAAAGCCCACTGTTAGTAGTTGATAAAAAACAAAGCTTTCAAGAAATAGTTGAACTGATTTTCAATAAAAATTTTCAAGGAATTGATGGAATTAAATTAAATTATGAAAACTTTTCAGATATAGAACAAATTCACAGTTACTTTGATCAAAAGCCCAAGCCCACTATTATGCGTGAAACTACATTACTTGATCTTAAATTAATTTATTGCATATTGACCAATGATAAAACAGAGCGTAAAGGAAAAAAGTCTGATGTTTATGAAGCAATTAAGTCAAATATTCGAGCCCGTAAACGCGGCAAAGCTTTTTCTAAAATTTTTTAGTAAATTACTTATAATCTAGAATGGGGTTAGATTCGCTAAACGAAATCTAGCCTTTTTGGCTTGTTAATACGTTTTCCATTCGCTGAATGCCACAGTTAAATTAGGATTTAATTTTTCCTTTTGGGCAATATAGGAAAAATATAATTCGGATATTTTTAGCGAAGGAGAAGCTTAAATGAGGGTTGTTTTTATTCTGCTTGGTTGTTTCTTTTTTTTAATTAGCTGTCAGGCTGAAGAACGGGTTGAATTGAATAATACGAATAACATTACCCCAATAAATGTCACGACGAATAAGACCGATAATGAAGACGAACGTTATATAGTTATCTTTAAAAAAAGTAAAGATACCTCTTTAATACGCCAAAAAGGTGGGAAGGTTTTACGAGAAACAAAAAATTTGCCAATCGCTATCTCAAAAATGCCTGAACATGCTAAAAAGGCATTGGAAAAAAACCCTAACATTCAAATTATCGAAAAGGACAAAATGGTTGAGCTTAATACTGAAGTAACAGATTGGGGTATCAAGAAAACAAAGAGTAGCACAGCATGGGAAACCCATTATACTGGTAAAGGAGTAAAGGTAGCTGTACTAGACACTGGCATTGAAACACAACATAATGATCTAAAAATAACTGGAGGAATTTCTTTTATCACAGAAGAAAACGGAGATACATCTTATAATGATTACAATGGGCACGGTACGCATGTAGCGGGAATTATCAGTGCTCAGCATAATGATATAGGTGTTTTAGGAGTGGCACCAGATGTTGAATTATATAGTATAAAAGCTCTTGATCAAAATGGTGCCGGCTATTTATCTGATGTTGTTGCAGGGATCGATTGGGCTATTACAAACAACATTGACATCATCAACCTAAGTATTGGGATGAGTACATATTCACAGATTTTGGCAGATGTAATCGATTATGCCTATCAATCAGGAATGTTCATTGTCGCAGCAGCGGGTAACTCAGGAAATTCTTCCGGTACTGGGGATAATATTGATTATCCTGCAAGACTAGAAGGAGCTATAGCAGTAGGTGCTACTACATTGAATAATACAAGAGCTAGTTTTTCGTCAACGGGTCCAGCACTTGAACTAACTGCACCTGGCGATACAATTCTTTCTTCATATATAAATAACAACTACGAATATTTAAATGGAACAAGTATGGCCGCACCTTTTGTCACAGGTATTGCGGCACTTCTTAAACAGGCCTATCCTGAGTGGACAAATGACCAATTACGATCCCATATGCGAGAAACAGTTATTGATTTAGGCGAAGTTGGCGTCGATTCAAAATATGGGTATGGGCTTATTCAATTTAATCTACTACCAGAGACTGAACAACAAGAACTTATACCGCTAAACTTAGAAAAGCCTTTATTAGAAAGTGCTAAAAGTACAGACGAATCGATTACAATTCGTTGGCAGCCTGTTCAAAATGCAAATCGATATATGATAAAACGTGAAGAGCAGGTCATATACTTGGGAAGTGCCTTACAATTTACGGAGGATACTTTACAACCTGGCCAAATGTATAGATATGAAATTTCAGCTCTGAATGGACAACTGATTAGTGAGGAGCTAGTGGTCGAAATACCAACAGCACTTAGAACTCCAAATCTTCTTTATTCAGAAATTGATGCTAATACAATCGAACTTCAATGGACTCTGTTGCAGGAAGCTATACACTATACTTTGCGGCGGAATGGTGTAGTCATTTATTCTGGTACTTCAACAACATATGTAGATCGAGAGTTACCATACAATTCGACGGTTGAATATGAGCTTGTTGCGCAAGGAACTACAGGAGTTAGTCAACCGATTAAGAAAATCGTAACTACAAAGAAATTCATCCCTCCAGTACCATTAAATTTAGATGGTGAGGTTTCGGATAGAACAGTTTCGTTAAAGTGGACAGTACCTGATACAAAAAATATCGAAGGTTACTACATTTATATGAATGGTTCAAAATACAATAAACAACCAATTGTAACAACGATGAAAGACATACTGAATCTAACAAATGGTAAAACCTACACGTTTACGGTAACATCAATCAGTAAAGATGGAGTACAGTCTGATCCTTCTGAAGAACTTGTATTAATACCTAAGATTCCAATCACCTTTGATGATATCGGCACTCACTGGGCTCGATCCGATATACAATTAACAGGAAATCGAGGATGGATGAAAGGAACATCTCCAGGTATTTTTTCACCTGATAAAGGACTTTCGCGGGCAGAGGCAGCTGTAATTATTGTTCGGGCGTTACAACTACAACCTTTAAATGACAAAAGCATTGAATTTTTGGATGTAGATGGAAAGCATTGGGCTAAAAATGAAATCAAGATCATTGCTCAACATGACATTATGACGGGTAAAAGTGAAGGAAGATTTTCGCCTGCAGACACATTAACTAGAGAACAAATGGCTGCAATGCTTCATAGAATGTTTCTTAAAGACAAACCTATTCCTGAAAATGTTCATTTCGTTGATGTTCATCCTAGGCAATGGTCCTATCATGCAATTGCAACAACGAGCCATTATAAACTTTTTTATGGTTATAATGATGGAACCTTTAAACCAAACGATGTACTCACCCGAAGTCAGATGGCTGTACTAATGAACAGGATCACACCTTATTTTTTCTAATCAATCGCTACTGTGCTAGTTTAATGACAAGTACTCTTATTAAAAAAGGCAATGTGGCAAGGGTTTCATTGTCATTGCCTTTTTATTTTGGTTAAACGCTATATACCTTAATAAGGCACCAAAAAAAACTTAATAAATATACATGAATAAAACATTAACAATAGAAACTAACGTAAACCCTATTTTATAAACAAGGAGCCTTATATGGAGGATATTTTAAAAAGTTATTATTTAAAAGCTGTTGAACGAGCTAAAGCAATGGTGTTGGACGATATAGATAAATATTTAGAGACGAAGGAGAACTGTCCTTCTTACGAACAATATTTGCGAGAAAGAGGCCACTACATTGAGCAGGTTTGGTTAAATGTATGGCTTAATTTAACCGCCAGTCACGCTACATTTTCTGAAAAGAAAGCATACCTTACCGCAAAAGGATATGATATAGAAGATACTAAGAGAAAATTACTCAATCAGTTATTTCGTACTGAAATTCGAAATGAGGAACCCTATGATCTTGTTGGTTGGCTAGATGAGAAATTTGTCAATCAGGTTGAGATATGGAAACAAAAATATGATACAGTCAGGGAATCCTACTTACATCATAGAGCGCTTCATTTAGAGCGTGAGTCTAGAAGAAAGTACTTGTTAAAGGTTGAATACCATATTGAACAGTTATTAGGTGAGCATTATGAAGATCTGTATTTATATGTACGTTTCTTACTTGGTAGTCAGCTAGCGATTGAAATTGAAAATAAGGGATTATTATTATCTGATGCACTCACTTTTTCAGAATATTTATATAGCGAGCAAGAGTTTGCCTATAATCAATACACCTTCGGCGAAATTGTAGCAGAGAAATATGAAAGGCTAATTTCGACATATTTATTTGATTTTGGCCCTAATTGGTTAAAAGAGCGACTCCCTAAGGTATTATTCGAGGAATATGTTGAAATGTTTCAAGAACCTTTACGTATTGAATTCTTAAAAGAAGCTGCATTTGAACCTCTTGATGATCTCAGTCATGAAATTTTCGAAGACTTGTTAAATGAATATGTCGATAATCTAAGTAAGCTTATTGATATACCGTTTGATGTTGAAACACATCGGGAAATATTTAATCGTGATATTGAAGAGAGGGAAAGAAAAGAGGTTGAAGAACTAGAAGAAATTAAACGAAGAAAAGAAGAAGAGACCCGAATGATAGAGGATATATTCGGTATGGAGTACAATCCGCCTGCCACACGAAATATCCAATATATTCTTCATGTCGGTGAAACAAATACTGGGAAAACCTTCCAAGCTATTAAAAATATGAAGGAGGCGTCAAGTGGTATATACTTAGCTCCACTAAGATTATTAGCTCTCGAAATATACGATAAATTAAATGAAGAAGGTGTCCCTTGTTCCTTAAAAACTGGTGAAGAAGAAAAGCTAGTAGCTGGAGCAAATCATATTGCTTGTACAGTCGAAATGTTTCGTGAAAAAGACTATTACGATGTTGTGGTTATTGATGAAGCACAAATGCTTGCTGATAAAGATCGTGGGTTTTCATGGTATAAAGCCCTGACAAAAGCGAATGCAAAAGAAGTCCATATTATTTGCAGTTTTAACGCAAGATCAATGATCCTACAATTGCTCGGAGAATCAAATGTTGAAGTTCATGAATATTTTAGGGATATACCATTAGAGGTAGAACATAACTTATTCCGTTTAGGTCAGACACAAAAAGGTGACGCGCTGGTTTGTTTTTCAAGAAGAAAGGTACTCGAAACTGCCTCGGAGTTACAGAAAACAGGTCATCAAGTTAGTATGATTTATGGAAGCATGCCCCCAGAAACAAGAAAGAAACAGATGCAACGATTTATTAAAGGAGAAACAACAGTCATTGTTGCTACAGATGCAATTGGAATGGGCTTAAATCTTCCGATAAGGCGAATTATTTTTTTGGAAAACGAGAAATTTGACGGAACAAGAAGAAGACGGTTAAGATCGCAAGAGGTTAAACAAATAGCTGGTCGAGCAGGCCGTAAAGGGATCTATGATGTTGGCAAGGTAGCTTTTTATAGTGATCCTAAAACAATGGGCCGATTGTTGGAACAAGAGGATGAGCCACTGCAAGGATTTGCGATTGCACCAACAACAAGTATACTAGAAAGGTTTCAAAAATATTCTCGTAATCTTGGTCAGTTTTTTTACCTATGGGATCAATTTAAAAGTCCTAAAGGAACAAAAAAAGCATCATTATCCGAGGAAAAACTTTTGTATGAAATAATTGAAGATACTGTTGTAGAGGCCAAACTATCGTTGGCAGATTTATATGGCTTTTTACACTTACCATTTTCATCAAATGAACCCTCATTACGGGCACAATGGAGACAGAAACTTGAAACTATTGTTGATGGTGAAGAACTTCCAGAGCCTCAAATCAAAGAATTGGGACTTGAAGAGCTTGAATTGTCTTACAAGTCAGTTGGTCTGCATCTATTATTTTTATATAAATTAGGAAGAAGCACCGAGGCACATTATTGGGAAAGAGTCCGCGAAGAAATTAGTGATAAAATTCATGAACATTTAAAAAGTGGTGTCAAAATTGCTAGCAAGGTTTGTAAAAAATGCGGTAAAAGTTTGCATCCTCGGTTTAAATTTAATGTATGTAATGAGTGTTATTTTGAAGAACGTGATAATAGATACCAGTTCTAAACACCTAATCTACCCACTAATTTCATAATTAGTGGGTTTTTTTTGCCCATTTACCTTAATAAATAGTAGTTGTCACGTATAAAAGACTTAAGTTCATTGTACTATTTTTATGAATATTTAATTATTTTTGCGAATATTATGAAGGGGCCCTGTAATATTTAAGAAAAAAGTAGCAGGAAAATTGTTTGGGTATATAGAATGTTAATAACGAAAAAAAGTAAATATTTAGGAGGTTGGTATATGAAAGTATCATGGAAAAAAGGTATAGCAGCAGTTGCAGTATCTTCAGCAATTGCAATGTGTTTCACAACAGGTGCCTTCGCGGCAGAAACTGGTGTAAAGCTTTCTGTTAATGGTGAGACATTAAAATCTACAGCAAATCATTCTATTGAAGGAAAGACTTATGTTGATTTGGAGGCATTTTCAAAAATTACCGGTGTAGATTTTACATACGATGCCTCGAGTAAGACCGCAACTATTAAAGGTAAACAGCTCGATATAGTTCTAAATAACGGCAAACCAACAGCCTATATTAGAGAGATTGCCCAAGCAACAGGTGCCACTGATTTAAGATGGAATGCAACAACACAGACTGTAAACATTCAGTACAAAAGCGATCTTGTTGTTTATGGAGATGTCGTATCTAGAAATGCCGGATGTGTTTTGCAAAGCCGTTTTACTGTAGGCGATGCAGTTATTTTTCGCATGAAAGCTACCAATCCAATAACAGGTGAGTTAGCAAGGAATGCAAAAGTTCAAGTTCATTTATCTACAGGTGAGGTTTTAGATATGCATTTAGGAGCTCATCCACCAGATATGCCAGGAGCGGAAGAGTTCTGGACTGTTGCGTATGAGGTTACAGAAGACACACCAAAAGGTACATTAGGCTATTTTGTTACAGCAGAAACTGAATCCTCTAAAGGACAGTATACACCATTTAATGTGATGCCTTCTCTAATTACGATCGTAGGAAATGATCCTGCTCACTCTACTGAACAACCGGAGTCTACGGAACAATCAAAGTAATTTAAGAGAATTACACTGGAACAACCATTACGGTTGTTCCACATTTTTGAGAGGAGCTACTAGTCAATGATAAAACCACTAAAACACTTATTAATAATTATTGCAGTTCTAATTTGTTCGATACCATTTACGTCATATTCGTATGCAAGTACAGTACACAATGCATTTGCTTTTCCAGTGCTTACAGGTGAATTAAGTTTAGATCAAACTGAAGGATTTGTTGGCTCTGAAGTATCATTTACTGCTACAGGTCTAGTTCCAAACAAACCAGTACAGCTATCTTGGATGACAGTTGACGGAAGCTATGATCTCGATGGGATTTATACAGTAATTGGACCAAAATATGAGGAAAAAGAAATCATTTTATTAACAGATAAGGTTGATGATCAGGGAAATTGGAGTGGAACATTTATCGTACCAAAAGGCTTTGGCGGGGACCACACCCTTTATGTGAGTCAAGGAAATGTAAAAGTTGCTCAAAATACATATTTTGTAGCTCCTAAATTCACGATGCAACCAGAATCAGGTCCTGTTGGTACTGAAATTACTATAACGGCAGAGGGAATCGGATGGACAAACATGGAGAGCAATTGGCAATTGAGTTATGATAACAAACTAACCGGATTAATCTCAGCTGTATCAACAGAAGGAACAGCAACCGCCAAAATTCGTGCGAGCGGAGAGGTAGGAAAGCATAATCTGACTATTTGGCATGGTTATTTAGGTATTCCGTATATCAATCATGAACAAGCGCCTAATAGTTATCTACCTGTACCATCGTTCACATTTGAAGTAACGGACGAAGAGCCCATCAAGAAAAACGCCGTTGGCCCTATTCCAAAAGCCGCAGCAGACGGAGGAGTTCAAATGCCGAATGTTGAACATAAGCCAGAAGTGAGCGTTGTACTGAATAAAAATGAAGCTACAGTTGGTGAATCTGTAAACCTAACAGCTGAAGGTCTACCACCAGGTGAAGGAGTAGAGGTCATTTGGTATACAATGGTGGGGAACCGGGTAACAGCCGCTGGATTTTCTGAAAAAGCTGTAAAACTTGGACAAACTGTTTCAGACTCCACAGGAAAACTTTCTTATGCGTTTGTTGTCCCTGATGACCTTGGGGGTGTACCACATCGCATTGAATTAAAGGTTGGCGACGAGCTATATGGTGGTACGTACTTGCGAATTTTACCGACAATTGTTAGCATTTCTCCAACATCCGGACCATCTGGAACAGAAGTGACAATTGAAATTAAAGGTTCAGGATGGACAGAGTTTGATAATGCTTATTACCTAACCTATGATAATGCTTATATAGGCTATATGTGTTCATTTAATAGCCAAGGAACATTAAAATTCAAGATGACAGTTAACGGTGCACCAGGACATCACTTAATAGATTTATATCCTGGGATCTATAGAGGACAAAAAAAGGTTCCTGACATTTACTTAGCTCCACAGCTTACGTATAGCGAAGATCACCCTGGTTCAGCAATGCCAGTTATTAATTTAGGATTTGATATAACTAGATAATAGTATAGCTATTAGTCTAACAAACCGCCTCTTTCAACAAGAGGCGGTTTGTTCCCTTTTGTGTGAATTTTTCCAATAAAAAACTATTGGACTTTTTTGGAGTTTCGTATAATTGCAATTATTTAATAAAGCTCTCCCAATTATTTTAAAGTAATATATTACTATAAAAAGGTTTTCTCATTTTTAATGGAGTTACGGGTGAAAGTAAGGATAAAATGTTGAATTCATTGGTTTTTTTTATATAAATTTTCAGACGTTCGGAAAAATGACCTATATTTTTTTACATTACTAAAACGATTTATATTATATGATTTTTCGAAAAATTAAAAAAAAAGTATTGACTCATATGAAAATACAGATTAAGCTATTAATAGAAAATATTAGAAACATAGTTTTATATTGTAAAACTTTTTTCTAGTATATGGGAAGGGAGGTAAAGGTAGGGTTATTTCTGTTCAGAAAAAACAAAACGACGTTTTATAATGTAAAACGTGAAAGCGCTTAAATGGAAGGAGGGGCACAATGAAACCTAAAATACTAATTACACAGCCAATACCAGAGAGTGTAACAAATTACCTAAAAGGATTTTTCGAGATTGAATGTTGGGAACAACAGGAAACAATTCCTAAAGGAATATTGTATGAGAATGTAAGAGATATTCAAGGATTAATGAATGTAGGAATTCCCATTAACGAGGAATTGCTTTCAAACGCTCCAAACCTTAAAGTGGTTAGCAATATATCAGCAGGCTATAATAATTTCTCCATTGAAGACATGCGAAATTATAATGTTGTTGGCACGAATACACCAGGTGTACTCGATGAAACGGTGAATGATTTGGTGTTTGGATTAATTCTTTCAACTGCAAGAAGAATATCTGAGTTAGACTCTTTTATGAGAGCAGGCAAGTGGCAGAGTGGTGATGATAGCCATCTATTTGGACTTGATGTTCATGGAAGAACATTGGGTATTATTGGTCTTGGTAGAATAGGTGAATCAATTTGCAAACGGGCCATTCATGGATTTGGAATGAACGTCCTATATCATAACAGAAGTAGAAAGTCTGATATTGAGGAGCAATTAGGCATTACATATGCATCTATGGATGAACTATTATCAGCATCAGATTTTATCGTTCTAATGACACCTTTAACAAAAGAAACACATCATCTTATTGGTGAAAAAGAATTTGCAAAAATGAAAAACACAGCTATTTTTATTAATGCATCTAGAGGACCAACTGTTGATGAACAAGCTTTAATCAATGCATTAAAAGAAAAACAAATATTTGGAGCTGGTTTAGATGTATTTGAACAAGAACCAATAGATCCTAACAATCCTCTACTGCAATTGGAGAATGTGGTGTTAACACCTCATATTGGTTCTGCTACAACATTTACTCGTGAAAATATGGCTAAGGTAGCTGCAGAAAATCTAGTTGAAATTTTAATAAATAAGAATTATAAAAACGTAGTAAAAGAGTTTAAAGATAAACTACATGTGTAAAGGGGAGAAACGTATGAAAAAGTTTACAGCATTTCTGGCATTATTATTATCTATTATGTTAATTACAGCTTGTTCTTCTTCAAATGAAAGCTCAGGTGGAGGTTCTGCCGAGGCACCTTCTGAAGATACGGAAGAAAAAGTAGATTTCCCTACGAAACCGGTTACATTAATAGTTCCTTATTCTGCAGGCGGGGGAACAGATACTGTATCAAGAGCGTTAGCGTTACAGGCTGAAAAGCATCTTGGACAATCTATTGGTGTTGTAAATAAAACTGGTGGCGGCGGCGCTGTTGGTTTGGCTGAAGGTTCAAAAGCTAAGCCTGATGGTTATACAGTTACAATGGTAACAGCAGAGCTTACAATGTTACCTCATTTAGGACTTACCCCAATTACGTATGAAAATTTTAAACCAATTGCACAAATGAACTTTGATCCATCATCATTAGTAGTACCTGCTGATGCACCATATAATACGCTTGAAGAATTTGTAGAATTCTCATTAGCAAACCCAGGAAAAGTTAGAATCGGTAATGGCGGTACCGGTGCGGCTGGTCACTTATCAGCGGTAGCAATGGAAAAGAAGTTCGGCGCTCAATATAGTCATGTTCCATTTGATGGCGGAGCACCTGCTGTAACAGCTGCTCTTGGCGGGCACGTTGAAGCAGTAGTCGTACAACCACCTGAAGCGTTAGCTCAAGTACAAGCTGGAAAGTTAAAATTCCTAGGTATTATGGCGTCTGAACGACTTGATGTAATTCCTGATGTACCTACTTTTACTGAAGCTGGTTATGATGTAGGTGAAATCGGAGTATGGAGAGGCGTCGCTGTACCAAAGGATACACCAAATGAAATCGTTGCTGTTTTAACTGATGCGTTCATGAAAGGTGCAGAAGAACAAGAATTTGTTGACTTCATGAGTGAAAATGGTCTTGGACGAGTTGTTAAGAACGCTGAAGACTTCAATACATTGATGGTTAACAGCCATAATATGTATGGTGAAATTATTCCAAGTCTAGATTTAGGTCAATAATTTTTATAAAATTGTTAACTTTAAGAAGATTACTAATTGTACAAGGAGACCAATCTATCTTGATTGTGTCTCCTCTACACAGTTAGTTAATGTTTCAATCTACTACAACATCTAATAGGCAGGAGGAATGACCTTGAAAAATGAAAAGATTATTTGGAGTATTATCGTTATAGTAATTGCTTGTCTATTCTTCTCGTTAACCTTTAGTTTCCCAAAGAATTTAACACCTACAGATGTAGGACCTGGCTTTATGCCAAGACTTTATGCAATCATTTTAGTTCTTTTTTCCATGATACTAATATTCCAAGGTTTGAAAGAAAAAAAACAAACAGAAGATCAACCTGAAAGTGGGAATATTAAGTTAGCTTTTTTAACGATGTTTCTAACAATCGTTTTTGTTGCATTAATACCAGTGATTGGATTTTATGTAATTACACCAATTATCATGATTATCTTCTTGAAAATGACAAGAGTAAAAAACTTGCTAACGATCCTTTTAGTTCCAGCGGGAACTACATTGTTCATCTTTATATTTTTCCACAAAATGCTTAAAGTTCCAGTCCCTACAGGGATATTTTTTTCATAATAGCGAGGTGACAACATGGACTATTTTTTACAGGCACTACCTAATTTATTAGATATAAGAGTACTTTTGATTTTGATTGGCGGCGTAACAGTTGGCATATGCATTGGTTCATTGCCAGGTTTAACTGCAACCATGGGGGTTGCCCTTATCTTACCTGTTACGTTTGGAATGGGACCAATAACTGGTATTTTATTATTAGTGGGTGTTTATTTTGGAGCTATTTATGGAGGGTCGATTGCTGCCATATTATTAAGAACCCCAGGAACACCGGCCTCAGCTGCCACCGCAATTGATGGTTATGCCCTTGCACAAAAAGGTTTTGCCCAAAAAGCATTAACCGTTTCCACGATATCATCCGCTATTGGTGGGGTGATAAGTGTATTCATCTTAATTTTAATTGCTCCACAACTAGCAGAATTTGCATTAAAATTTAGCGCTCCCGAGTCATTCGCATTAGCTGTATTTGGGATGTCGGTTATCTCAGGTATAGCAGGTAATTCACTTGTTAAAGGTTTTATTATGTGCTTTATTGGCTTACTAATTGCATCTATCGGTATTGATCCAGTAGGGGGCTTTCCAAGATTCAATTTTGGCTCAACAAATCTGATGAGTGGTGTTAACTTTATAGCCGTTATGATTGGCTTATTCGCAGCATCTGAGGCATTTCAAGCTGTGGAAGATTCCGTAAAAGAAGGACAAGTTATAAAGACCATTAATAAAGCAAAATTGAAATGGGCTGAATTTAAAACTTTGATAGTTACGATACTTAGATCTACTGGGATAGGCACGTTTATCGGTATGATTCCAGGTGCTGGTGGCGATATTTCTGCGTTTGTCGCTTATAACGAAGCAAAGCGCTTTGCAAAGAAAGAAGAAAAATTTGGTGAAGGTGAGCTAAAAGGAATTGCAGCACCGGAAGCAGCCAACAATGGGACAACCGGGGGAGCAATGATTCCTTTGTTAACATTAGGAATTCCAGGAGATGCTGTAACCGCAGTTATGCTAGGTGCCCTAATGGTTCAAGGATTACAACCGGGACCATTGTTATTTCAACATCATCCAGACGTTGTCTATACACTATTTCTAGGAATGTTACTAGCTAATATTATCATGTTAATTGTAGGGTTACTAGCTGTACGATGGTTTATTAAGGTATTAAGTATTCCTAAACTAGTTATAGCTGCAATCATTTTAGTATTATGTGTTGTTGGTTCATATGCTCTAGGTAACAACATGTTTGATGTTTGGGTTATGTTAATATTCGGCATCATTGGTTACTTTATGAAAAAACATGATTATCCAGCCTCTCCAGTGATTCTTGCTTTAATTTTAGGACCGATGATGGAATCCAATTTCAGAAGATCTTTACTAATGGGTAATGGGGATATGTCTATTTTTCTTTCTAGACCAATATCAGCTACATTAATAGCATTAGCAGTCCTTACTTTATTTACACCAATTGTTAAGGATTATATTAATAAAAAGAGAGAGGCTCGTAATCCTAATTTACAAGGTTAATACATTAAAGCTTTTAAGTATAATTGTTATTACTATTTTTTGACAATGACTCACCCTGTTAAGTTATGTTATTATTTTAGTAACTTAATAAATTATTAAGAGTGGACGAGAGATCTGGCTCTATGACTCCACAGCAACCTGTTTTTCTAAAAATAAGGTGCTCCTACCAGCAAAGCAATGGCTTTGAATGATAAGAAAAACGAGCGGCAGCTCCTCTTGCGTTTAAAGCGAGAGGAGCTTTTTTATGGATAAATTCTAATAAAAATCAACATAGTTCGGATTTTGATTGTTCTAGGCCATAAATAAAAATAAGGAGAGAGTAACTGATGAATGCAAATGGAACTGCCAGAGCGTATATGGCAAAAGGAATGAATGCAATGGATTTTTTAAACTATGTGTTAAATTGTATTGATAGAGAATTAAAGGAATGGGGTTTTGAAACAGCTAACACTCTTGTGAGGGGAAACACTATAAATGATTATATTATCGCGCTTAAAATTAATCATAAAGATCATTTCATAAATATTAATCTTCAAACTGTAAAAAACCTTCAAACTAAAGGCGTCTATGCCTTGGACCGTTTATTATGGGATGTTCTTAAAAATAACGGTATTGAACTTAAATATGACCATTATTTAGAAACCGTATATAATATTGGAGGTAAACACTAATACAAAACAACCATTTCTAAAAAGATGAGCTATTAGGCTCATCTTTTTTTACTAAATTTGGCTGATGAATTTTATTCAAAATAATAGCTTTCAAAAGATAAATTATTTGTTATAATAATGAATCTGAATAAAATTAAAACACCATTACCATATTCAAAATTCTACAAACCTAGATAGAAACGGGGAGGAAGTATGGAATCATCTAGCTTTAATAAAACGACAATTGTTGCGCTTTTACTTGCAGGCTCGTTTATCGCGATTCTGAATCAAACATTAATGATCACTGCGATTCCACCTATTATGGACGAGATGGGGGTTACTGCAAATAGCGCACAATGGCTTACGACCGTATTTATGTTTGTTAACGGTATAATGATTCCTGTCAGTGCATTTTTACTGGAACGATTTACAACGCGACAGCTGTTTATTTCAGCGATGAGTATATTTGCGGTTGGGACATTAGTTGGAGGGATAGCGCCTAACTTTGAGATATTATTATTGGGTCGTATTATTCAATCCAGCGGAGCAGGCATTATGCTCCCGCTAATGACAACTGTATTTTTAATGATTTTCCCAATAAATAAACGTGGTGCTGCAATGGGACTAATCGGACTTGTCATATCTTTTGCCCCAGCTATAGGGCCGGCACTATCAGGTTGGGTAACCTCCAATTATTCATGGAGATTGCTATTCTTTATCATTTTACCCATTGCATTGATAGATATAATAATCGCTTACTTCGCTTTAAAAAATGTAACAGAAAATACTAAGCCAAACGTGGATGTTCATTCCATCATTTTATCAACAGTTGGCTTTGGCGGACTTCTATATGGCTTTACGAGTGCGGGGAATTATGGCTGGCTAGATCCAGTGACTCTGATCTCAATTAGTGTAGGTATCCTATCAATTGTACTATTTATTACAAGACAATTACGATTAGAACAGCCAATGCTCGAATTCCGAGTTTTTAAGTATTCAATCTTTCCTTTAGCTGTTGTAATAGGATCAATCACTTTTATGGGATTAATAGGAATGGAAACATTGATCCCCCTATTTATGCAAGATATGCGGGAATTTACTGCATTCGAAGCGGGCCTTGCCCTATTGCCAGGGGCACTTATTACAGGGTTGATGTCACCTATCATCGGACGCATTTTTGACAAAATTGGTGCCCGCTGGCTTGTTATGATTGGCTCTTCTATCCTTGTGATCGCATCATTTGCTTTTATTATAGTAGATATTCAAACATCATTCACTTATATAACGATAATGTATAGTGTGAGGATGTTTGGTTTGGCAATGGTGTTAATGCCGATACAAACTGCAGCTTTAAATCAACTTCCATCAAAATTGATTCCACATGGAGCAGCCATGGATAACACGATGAGAATGATCGCTTCATCGGTTGGGACCGCGGTCCTTGTCACGGTGATGACAACGGCTACGAAACTAGCCGAACAAAAACCTGAAATAGCTTTTCCAGATATTCATGGCGTTAATATCGCTTTTATTGTAGTGACAATTCTATCGTTTATAGGATTGCTAACTTCTATTTTTATAAAAAATAGGCAACCCGCTTATGAAAACGTGGATCTAAAGAAGGTAAGCAATCTCTAAAAAAAGTATTAAAAGGGACGTCCCATCAAAGGGACGTCCTTTTTCTGTGTTATGATATTTTTCTTATTTTCGTATGTGTTTTAATTCATTAATAATCTCATTAGCTACCCTTTGCCCAGATTCGACAGCACCTTCCATATATGTTCTCCATTCAGTAGCGTTCTCTGTTCCTGCCCAATAAAGGGATGAAACACGTTCAAACAATGCTGTCCCGAATTTGGTTAACACACCTGTTGTATAATGGGACCCATACCCGCCTTGCGTCCAGCGATCCTCTGACCAATCTTTCTCATAAATTGTTTCTGGCTGACCGGCTTTTGGTCCAAAGAATTTAACTAAGGTTTGGATGATCTTATGTTTCCTTTTTGTTGAGTTATATTTACTCATTATCTCTGCATCGTCGCCAGATATGAAAACTGTTAGTATACCTTTAATCCCATCTGGTGGCGAACTATCCATCGTTAATATAACTGGTGACACATTAGAATAAACCTTACCGTTGAGTCCAGCATTTCTCCAAAATGGTTGTGGATAAACAAGTACCATTTTAATAACTGCTGGCATATTCGTACATTCACTTAATTTAATTCGTTTCGCAGGTAATGGTGGATGAAATTTAACTTCATTAGTAAGGTTAGGCGGAATAGTAATGATCACTTTTTTTGTGCACCAATCTTTTTCTTTTGTAAGAACTATTGTCCGCTTATCTCCATAAGATATTCCTTCTACTGGTGTATTGAAAAAAATACTTTGGCCTAAAAAATCTGCTACCCTCTCCGCAAGTGTTTGTGCACCTTCAACAATCCACTCATGCTCCGCTTCCAACAAGTAATTAACGAAACCGGTTGACTTAATACACCATAAAAGATCTAGAAGTGAAACTTGCTCCGCTTTTGTACAAAGTACTTCTTCAACACTCATTTTATAGAATGTCCGACCTTCTTCACTAAACATATTGGCTTGAATAAACTGAGCTACTGTTTGTTTATCTAGTTGATAACATAATCCTGATGAAAGTGGTACATCATCTGGTAATTGCTTAACGAGTTGTTTTATTTTCCTTTTTAACATAAAAAGATCAAGCATCCCAAGTGGGGAAAGAGGTGGCAGGCTTTTTGATTTTTTAATTTTCCCATTATATTGGTAAAGGGTTTGACCTTTGGTAAACGTTGAAGTAGTATGTAAGCCAAAATCTTTGATCAAACTTTTCACTCTATGGTGATGGGTACTTACCCATTGGGCGCCTAGATCAATTGTAATATTATCCTCTGTTAAAATACTGCAAAGTCTACCCCCAGGACGATTCCTTGCTTCAAGTACGACAAACGAGATTTGATGTTTTTTGCATTCTAACGCGGCTGCTAAACCAGCCATACCTGCGCCGACAATAACGATGTCTACATCGTAAACGTTTAGCATATTTTTACCTGCCTCTAATACAAAAAGTGATAATAGCTCTAGTTATGCAATCCCATTAAATATATTAATTCCTATTTTTATTAACTCAATACATATGGTGATATTATCAGAATTATTGACAAAATTATTTTTGTTCAACTATATTTTTAAACGCAATCAGCCTAATTCTTTAAAGATGGTCTAGGTAGAATTTGTACTATCATATGTATATACAAAAAGTGGTTGGAAAGGGAGGAGGCATTATGGCCGTTTGTAATGGGAAACAGTATATCGACCGGATAAATGGTCTTAAAACTAATATATGGATTGACGGAAAACCCATTCATGGAATTATCTCTGAACACCTTGCATTTAAAGGCGTGATTTCAAGTCAAGCAAGGCTTTATGACCTCCAACATAACAATGAATTAAAAGACCTTATGACCTTTAAATCACCGGTAACCGGTGATCTTGTTGGCACCTCTTTTTTAGAACCGAAAACCAAGGATGACTTAGAAAAAAGACGTTTAATGATTCAAGAATGGGCAAAAGAAACTGCAGGTATGATGGGAAGAACACCAGATTATATGAACACGGTTTTAATGGTGTTAAATGCTGCATCAACATTATTTTCGTTTCAAGATCAAAAGTGTGCGGAAAACTTTAGAGCTTATTTTGAATATGTAAGGGAGAATGATTTATCTTTAACACATGTTTTCGTTAAACCGCAAACCAACCGAGCCCAAAATAATAATAATAATAATAATAATGAAGAGGGGATAATTAGTGCACGGATGATTGATAAAACAGCAGATGGCATTATTATTAAAGGGGCTAGAATACTAGCCACGCAGGCTGGTATGACTGATGAAATCCTTGTATATCCTGTTGGCAGTCATATTGTCGATGAATCGTTTGCATATGCATTCGCCATTCCTTGCAATACCCCTGGATTAAAATTTTTATGCCGTGAAGCCTATATTAAAGGAGATTCTAACTATAATAATCCGCTAGGTACAAGGTTTGAAGAGATGGATGCTATTGTTGTATTTGATAATGTATTAGTTCCATGGGACCGTGTTTTTTTACATGGAAATATAATAGCAAACAGCTTTTTATACGACCAAAGTAGTTTCATTGAGCATGTCGGCCATCAAATTGTTTCAAAAAATATTATTAAAACGGAATTTATGCTAGGTGTCATTCAGTTAATCATTGATACTATTAATATAGGAAAATTTCAGCATGTTCAAGAAAAATTATCAGAGGTAGTCATTGCTTTAGAAACATTGAAAGGGTTCGTATGCAGTGCTGAAATGGGTGCAAAAGTAGACCAATGGGGCACGATGACTCCGGATCCCAACCCAATATTAGCGGCCATTAATTATTATCCCCGTATTTACCCGAGATTTTCTGAGATTATTCAATTACTTGGTGCGAGCGGCCTGATAGCATTGCCAAGTGAAAATGACTTTAAATCGCCAATAAAGTCCGAGCTTGATCACTATTTGCAATCATTTGATCGTAACGGTCAAGAACGTGTTAAACTATTTAGGCTTGCATGGGACATAGGTATGAGCTCATTCGGTTCAAGACAAACATTATATGAGCGATTTTTCTTTGGAGATCCTGTTCGTTTGGCAGAAACCCTTTATAATCAATATGATCGTACACATGCCATACATTTAGCACAATCGTTTTTATCTGAGTAGGAAATTATTCAATACATTGGATTCCTTTTCATTGCCCGATGAAGAAGGAACTGCTGTAAAACGGTAAAAAGAGGGATGCATGACCTGTTACCAGCTCGCACTCCTCTTTTTAAAACTATTTCCTATAGTTAAACCACTCGTACCAATAGCCTTACGAATTGCTTTTCGACAGCTCTTTACGAACAATTGGTGCAACCTTCGTACCGAGCAGTTCGATCGCATGCATAAGTTCACGATGTGGCATTGTCCCTACGTTAATATGTAAGAAGAAACGTGTGATACCTAAATTCTTTTGCAATAAAAGTATTTTCTCTGCTACATATTCAGGATCGCCGACATATAGGGCTCCACGCAGACTGCGTGCAGAATCGTACGTTTCTCTAGTGTACGGTCCCCACCCACGTTCACGACCAAGTTTGTTCATTTGTGCTTGAGTTGGCTGGAAAAATAAATCAGCCGCCTCATCAGTTGAATCCGCTATGAATCCATGTGAATGTGTAGCAATTTCTAACTTAGCTGGATCATGTCCCGCCTTTTGAGCCGCTTGTTTATAAAGCTTGACAAGTGGAGCAAATTGCTCAGGCATACCACCAATAATGGCAAATGCTATCGGAAGACCTAGAGCGCCTGCTCGAATAGCTGATTGTGGATTTCCGCCACTTGCAATCCAAACTGGTAATGGTTGTTGTACGGAGCGAGGATATATGCAAAGATTATCAATGGCTGGGCGGTGACCACCACGCCATGATACTTTCTCTGACTCTCTAATTTTAAGCAGCAAATCAAGTTTTTCTTCAAATAACTCATCGTAGTCGTCGAGACTATATCCAAATAACGGAAACGATTCTATGAATGATCCTCGACCTGCCATAATTTCCGCTCGACCATTTGAAATCGCATCTAGAGTAGAGAAAGCTTGATAGACACGGACCGGATCGTCTGAGGATAGAACCGTAACCGCACTTGTTAATCTTATATTCTTAGTCATACTAGCAGCAGCAGCTAGAACAATTGCGGGTGCGGAGCCTGCATAATCGTTTCGATGATGCTCCCCAATTCCGTAAACGTCTAAACCAACTTGGTCGGCCAGAACAATTTCCTCCACTGCATTGCGGATACGTTCCGCATGACTCATCGCCTTACCTGTTGATGGATTGGTTGTTGCTTCTAAAAATGTACTAATCCCTATTTCAAAATTCGTATTTTGTTCAGCCATTTTATTCCTCCTTCTATACATTCTATTTTACTCATTTAATAACGGTAATACAAAAATATTGATCGGAATCTACATGAACAAAGCTGAATATAAACCACGTTTGACGTGGAGGTTGTATTTTCTGGAAATCTTTAAAAAATAGATAGAAAGGGGAAACAATTTGAAACATAAAATTTTAAGTGGCCTTTTTGGGCTGGCCATTGGTGATGCATTGGGTGGTACGACAGAATTTATGACATCAGAAGAAATTAATAAAAAGTATGGAAAGTTAACAGATATTATTGGTGGTGGCTATTGGCGTTTAGAGCCTGGCAAAACAACTGATGATACAGCGATGACGATGGCTGTTGCGAAAGGTATCTTAAAAAATTTTAATTCTCCAATTGAAGAGATGGGGAATGAATTTACAAGATGGTTTGATACAAAACCAAAAGATGTTGGATCACGTTTCAAACAACCTTTAATAACTATATAGACAACTGGACTGCGGCAGCGGAGATTATGATCAAGTATCGGCTGACGTATGAGTTATTTATAATCGAATCGCGAGCAGACTTTTACTAAAAAAAATTTGAAACAAATCAAGAGGATATATATCGTTTAGGTACTAAATTAGCAGAGATCAGAGAATCAAAAAGACATAATCATACTGGATAATTCTAACTATCGTATAAAATAAGAAGAATATTATGAAAGGATCGGTGGTTCTTTCATTTTTCCCAAACAAACGAATGTTTGTAACTAGTTTTCTACTAACAAAAAAGACACCGTTCCTTGTAACTAGGGGTAACAGTGTCTTAATATCATTGACATTTAAACACACAATGAAAAATACTTATTAAGTAATACGATAAAAGTTTATTGAAACGCCATTTGGTTTTGGATTCTTTTCATCTACTATAGGCGTCGTTTCGTTTTCCATAGGAGTAATTTCGCTTACAAACATCGATTCTGATAACCAGGCATACTTTTCATCTGAAACCTCGAACTTAGGACTTGTTCTGGCATAGGCTTCGTCTAAATTAATCATTCCTTTGTTAACAATGTAGATCAAAATGCCGTCATCCGTTTTCAAAGTATATCTAGCCTCAACTTCCATAATTCCATCATTTCTAATTAATTGCCAATCTGCACCACCAGGAATTACAACACCATTAAGTTGGCCTTCAAACTTGCCTCCCGTAATGGGGACAATACTTCTAAATCCAGTTGGAACCTGACCAATTTCAAGACTTTTGCCAATTGCTACATATGCATGAAAACTAAATTCAAGGTTCATTGACATACTTAATCCTCCAGTTCTACTATAGTTGGTTAGTTTTTATATATTAGTTAAAGGTCGTAGTTTCGTTATAATAGTCCCGCGAGCAACTGCTGTAAGACCCGAATTCGAGAGAATCCCCCAAGAATTGTAAGTGGGGGGGATAATCCTTATTTTGATTCAACTAATTCCTCTATCAGAGTATTTGTTTTCACTTTATTCTTACCTATTCGTTTGTTTGTTTCAATTAATCCAAAACCTAATAAAGCCATAAGTATACCCGCTACTGCCGAGACAATCATCACAAAGGATAAACCAATAGAATCTGCAACAGTTCCTGCTCCACCAAGGATAAAGGAACCAATTACTTCACCAAGACCAATGATTAATGCACTTGAGGTCGCTGTTAAATGTGGAGGAAGGCTTTCCTCCGGAATAATAATCATGTAGAGAGGTGTAATTGCCCCTAACATCCCGCCAAACAATATTAACGCTGTAATTCCAATTGCGCCAATAGGGAATAAATACAAACCTAAGGGAGCTAACACCGCTAAGAAGGAAAAAATGATCAAAGCTTTTTTTCTACCAATATAATCAGAAATGATAGGAACACCTAGGGACGCCACTAATCCTGCAATTCCCATTGTAGACATTACGACTCCCATTTTTTCAATAGATAATTGTCCTACGGAAGTCAGATAAAGAGGAGCGTAAGCATATAAAATCCATAAACCCGCCATACAACAAATAGAAATTAAAATACTAATGATAACGTTTCGATATTTGAAAAGTTCAAGAAAACTTGTCTTCTTTTTCTCAGGTTGCTCTGAGGACGTTCGTTGATCTTAAACAGAAGGTTTTACCTCACTAGTAAACATCCATATTAAAATCCCTAATATCAAACTCGGTACACTGATCAACACAAAAGCCCAGTGCCAATTGGTTAATGCCACCAATTGCGTGACTAGGATAGGACCAAGAGTCATCGCTATAATTCCCACACCTGCGTTTACAATTCCAGCATTTAATCCAAAGCGCCCTTTCGTTGAGACGGCTGCAACCATCGTCATGGCTAAAGGAAAAATAGGACCCTCACTTGCTCCGACTAAGAAACGAAGGATTAATAAAGAGGAATACGAATTTGCTAACGCTGAAAGTGCTGAAAATATAGTAGTAGCAAATATGGCTGCAATTAGTAGTGGCTTTCTAATTCCTGTTTTGTCAGAGATAATCCCAATCAATGGCCCTGCTAATGCATAACCAATCGTTTGCCACATATTAATCTGACCTATTTGTCCATTAGTCAGCTTTAGTTCCTCAACTAATGCGGGGACAATAAAAGATAAAGCTTGACGGTCTAAAAAAATGAAACCCCATGCAAAAAAGACTAGGGCAACTATTCTATATTCATAGAAACGAGAGTTAGTATTTGCAATTCCCAATTGTTTTTCCTCCCCTTTTTCATTAGTTTTGTTTACAAGAATGTTAGATAAAAGTGAATGTAAAAGCATATACTATTAAATAATAAAAATAGAACCCTTACTTACTAGATGAGATTTAAACGGTCAGCTATACGGACTGTCCAACTGTTATATCGGTATTTCTATTTTTTCTGCAGTCAACGTTACCGCGTCAAAAAGTGAAATAAGGGTTCACATTATGTGTAATAAGCCAAATTTAATCTTCATTTTATATGGTCGTAGTTTTAAACAAATTTAGGATCTATTGGAGTAGTCATATTCGCACGAGCTTCAATAATCTCAGCTGCATCGAATAACGTATCTTCTCGGAATCGTCGGCCTAAAAGTTGGACGCCTGTTGGTAAACCATCATAAACAGAAGTTGGAATGGACATAGCTGGAAATCCTAACAAAGGAACTGCTGCCATCGGCCACTGAGCGTGGATTAAGCGGCGGTTGCTATCAAGACTTTCAATATCCTCGTCTTGTTTAAATTGTTGCTCAGCAGACACAGGCAGCAGAAGTAATGGGTAATCTTCTAAGAATTGTTGCAACTGCTTAATCAGTGTCCCTCTACGCGCATAGCCTTGCTTGTATTTTTCAAGAGTACACTTACCCCACATTTCTAAAGAAACTTCGCAATTATATTGTAAATTTAATCTTGTTGTTTCATCTCCGAATTCATTAATCATCGGGATGATCCCTTGGAGGTCCTCTAAAACAATTAACCACCAAAGTTTTGCAGCCACAGCAAATAATGGCAGCTCTACCTCCTCGACGATATAGCCGGCATCTTTCAAGTATGCAGCAGCAGTATCTAGTGCATGATTAACGGATATATGAGGATTAACGATGCCAACATCTCGTAAAACACCTACACGAATTGGGAGTTTCAACGGCTCACCGATTAACGGGGCAGGTGCTTGAATAGAATCACGCGGATCTAGTGCTGACATTGCAGAAAGAGCCAACCTTAAATCGCCTACATTTCGTGCCAGTGGTCCCTGTGTAACCATCATTTGAACACCAAGTGATTGATCGCCAGCAGCTGGACCAGACCAACTAGGTACACGGCCGACTGTAGGGCGAATACCCGTTATCCCACATGCAAAAGAAGGATAACGGATCGAGCCAGCAATATCATTAGCATGTGCGATTGGCACCATTCCACTAGCCACGGCAGCCGCTGATCCACCGCTAGAGCCGCCTGGCGTTCTAGATGCATCCCATGGATTTAATGTACGGCCGTGTAAATCGTTAGTTGAAAACCATCTAAGACTAAAAGAAGGAACGTTAGAGCGGCCAACAAAAATAGCGCCAGCATTCCGTAAATTTGCGATTGGAGGACTATCCGTTTCAGAAATATTGTTTTTAAAAGCAACAACTCCATCGGTTGTTGCGTGTCCAGCTTGATCGGTATTAATCTTAGTCGCAATGGGCACCCCATGAAGAGGTCCTAGCTGTTCGCCACTTGCGACAGCTTTATCAGCTGCTTCTGCTGCCTTAAGCGCGTCTTCACCCAATATTTCTACAATTGCATTCAATTTTGGATTAACTTGTTCAATTCGGTTGAGACTGCTTGTTACTGCTTCACGAGAGGAAATCATTTTAGTACGAATACTGCGTGCAAGATCTTTTGCAGACCAAGTCCATAGCTCATTTGAACTGCTTTTAATAGTGTTTAATTGTTGTTTTCCAACCATCCAATAACACTCCTTCGTTAAATTTGATAGCGTTTTCAAACCTTGGTTTTTTTTATTGAAAATAAGTACATAAATACATTGCTAGAAATCACTTATATTAATCCCTCCATAGTTATACTTAACTATTCCTATTATCCCATTATTCAGAAAAGTTGGTAAATCACCCAAAAGGGTCATTTAATTACGAATATAGAATAATTGACAGTATATCCATTATATGTTAGAATTTTCAAAAAACTTGAACCGCTCTTTTTTTAGAATTGAATATCTGCATTCTTTAACAGCTGAGGTACAAAGGTACCATTTAAAACAAAAAGGAAATATTCAAAATTTGCACCTAACGAAATAGGAGGGAATGTTATTATGGTACAACTTAACATTTCTGAAAATGAAACATTAAAAAGATTTCAATTTATTGAAGAAATTATGAAACCGCATAGGGATTTTCGAAAACAAGTGCTCGCATCCTTTTTTCAAGTTTTCGGATACAGCAAAGGTGTTTTTTGGCAAACAAATGAGAGCGGGAGTACGTTTTCCCACCCAATTACACTTAAGATTAGTGAAGAATAAATAACGGAATATTCAAATTACTTTAAGGGAAAAGACCCCATTCAAACTTATCTTGATACCATAAAAAAGAACAATGTATTTTGCTACAGCGATTATTTACCATTTCTAGAGTTTAAAGAGACGGATTATTTTAAGTTCCTTCAAAAAAATAATAACCAAGATATTATCTCTTTCTACATAAACGATGGTATGCGAAAGCTTGGAGCAATTAGTTTCCTACGAACAATTGATGATAACGAATTTACTATAAACGATAAAAATCGAATGCTGTTTTTATCTAAATACATATCAAAACTATTTGTAATGAATTTAAGTCAAATGGAGGACCAAAAAATTCATAATAGGGTAGTAGAGGAATACGCGAATTTATTATCTATTGGAATGCTTGTGATCGAGCAATCCTTTCACATTCGCTATTATAATACTAAAGCTTGGGAAATTTGTATAAGGTTTGCCAAAAATGATAAGTATCCTATTCAAGAATTTATTGAACAAACTCTATTATCTTATCTGCGGGGCTTTACAAATAGCCACAGCTTTCGGGTTCCGCAGTTACCGACTATTTATATTAAAATAGACACCTTAAAAAGTACCAATCAATTTATCATTTTTTTAATTCCTGTTCAAGGCAGTCTACTAAATGACAATAAATCTACTACTATCCTTGCTGCTTTAACGCAAAGAGAAATTGAAATTGCTGATTTACTTATGCGCGGTTTAACTAACAACGAGATTGCCGAACAATTGTTCATTAGTATCAACACAGTAAAACGGCATGTTCAAAACATTTATCAAAAGTTAGAAATAAAAAATAGGACTGAATTAGGCTATTACCTACAGTCCACTGTTACTAAAGGTTAGTATATGAAAACTAATAGAATCGGACCAAGACTGCAACAAATAGCACCTTGGATCCGATTTTTTTCAACTATAACTAAGATAGATTATAAAACGATATCACCCAGTAATAATATTAATGGAATAGTCACTAGTGAAATAACTGTCGTTAACAAAGTATGGATAACTCCATAGTTCTCATCAGCGTTATGATGTGCCATGATAACAGAAGTTATTGTTAGCGCTGGCAATGCCATCATAACAACTAATTGTTGCTTGACTTCCATGTGAAAAGGTAAAAAAGGTAAGAACATCATGCCCGCGATCGGAAAAACAATAAGCTTTAAGCTTATTGGGACTGAAATTAGTTTCATAGACACCTTATGCTTATTTTGGATAAGTGTCATAATCAGCATTCCTATATAAAACATAGCTAAAGGACTTGCAGCACCGCCAACGGTACTCATAAGATCTCTTATAAATAAGTGGGGAGTAATACCGATTAAAGTAATAGCTATTCCAATAAGGATCGAGATGAAAGGTGTTGTTATCATCGAGCGTAAACTTTTAAGTGTAAACACTTTATTTTCTTGGAGCATAAATATTCCTAGCGTCCAAAGTGAAAAATGCATCCCTGCATCGAACACAGCGGCCAACACAGCTCCTTTAGGACCAAAAATGGCAACACATAAAGGAATGCCAATTAATCCAGCATTGCAAAAGGTTGATAAAAACGCAGATTCACCAGCCTTGCGTGATTCAAATCCAAATCCTTTAGATATAATCCACCCAAGAAAAAGAATTACAAAATTAAATATAAATGAATAAATAAAAACGAACATCATTTGTGTGATTAAATTTTGATCAATCGTTACTTGAAAAAAGCCGTTCAAGATGAGAGCAGGAATAGCGATGTTCATGATTACAAAAATCATAAACTTACGAACATCTTGAGTAAATGAAAGTTTGTAAGATAACCATATTCCAACTCCCATTAAACTAGCCATCTTGCAAATTGTTAGAATCAAAATTGAGTATTCCAACCCATACCATCCTCCTATATATTACTTTTATACAATATTTTACCATTACCGATAATTAATTAGTAACTAAAACATGATAGTCAATAAGGATATTATTTGAAATAGAAATTTCATTGCTATCAATCACGAAAATTAAGTATATTAAAATAATCACTTTAAGTTATTAGTCCGTGATTTCCGGCATTTCTTTCTTTTTTAGATATTTTAAAATACCTTTAGATAAAATAATAATAGGATAGCTTTTCGATAATTATCAATATGGATTAAAGGAAAATAAAAAATGAGAAAAATATACAATAAAAAGCGTGGAAATGATGGATTGTTTAAATTCTTATGGATTGAGGTACGTGATACGATTTTATTTGATTTGTTTTTAAACATCCTTACATTTATTCCAAGGATGATAATCCGATTTATAAAACAATTGTTTTGAACATGGATAGCTACAAAGATAGCCAAATTAGTTGGAACAACCAACTATGAGCCTATTATGTTTTGTGCCCAATTCTCTATACTTCTCATACAATAATATGTATCCTAATATACTTTTAGTGATGTTAATGCTCCTTTGATGATTGTCAAATCTAAAAAAGGGGGTGGGCACCATGAAATTCACCGTACATTATCTTCCATTAAACAAGCTGAAACCACCTGATCCATCATTTAAATTGAATGAACCAATAAAGAAGCTACAGCGGGTAATGTGGGATTGCATGAATATGTTGGTTGTCAAAAAAAATAACAAAGATGATAGCTATGTGATTGTAAGTGGCATAGAGCGTTTTGAGTTTCTAAGAAAATACACGAAAAATTTATATGCACCATGTATTGTGGCCGAAAGCGAAAAGGTGAGGGTTAAGGGTTTATTTAACCGTATGTTTAAAAAGCAACCATTGGATGATTTTCCAATGGCACCAAAAAGCTGGAGTATAGTTCGAACTTTTTTGAAACAAGAACCACGGTTTAATTCGTTAACCAGGAGCCAACAATTACGAATATTGCTATTAGGGATACGTTATAAGAAAACTGTGATTGCTTCAATGAGAAATAAAGTTAATCAAATTATTAAAAATGAATAAAACAGGGATATGGTGCCTCCATTACATTTCATTTTCCACGTGGGAGGTGCTTATCCCTTTTATCTCTTCGTTAAGTGTTTATAATGAGACTTACCTCGTATTTTTTGATAATATAAAACTTATCGACATTACAATTACATTACATGAAGGAGGATTTCCGTTTGAAACCAATTAGCCCTTCTGAAGTTCAAAGCAAACTAAATGAATTTAACGAGCTAGATCTATATTTACATTTAGAAACAACCAATGGTGCATATGCGGCGCATAAAGACCAATCTGTCATGACTGTTGGAGCTTATATCCGAAACGGTGTTATTCGCTATCACCATGCTAAAATTACTGGTAATGGACCATACCGTGTTGGCATGAAGATGGAAAATGGCTGGGTTTATGCTGAAGGTTTGACACATTGGGAAGTTGATGAAAAAAATCGATTATTATTAGCTGGGCATGATGCTAATGGTAAATTAGCTGTTGCTTGCCAGCTAAGTACAGAACCATTTTAACAAAGAAGAAACATGGTAAAGGAGTGTTTTAATGGAAAGCCGTATTTTAGTCATTCTACCGCATCCGGATGACGAAGCCTTTGGAATTTCTGGAACAATTGCCTTACATAGGGAAAAAGGTACACCGGTTACATACGTTTGCTGTACACTAGGTGAAATGGGACGAAACATGGGGACGCCACCAATTGCCACGCGCGAAAGTCTACCTCATATCCGAAAAAATGAGCTTTTAAATGCCGTGAAAGCCATTGATATTGATGATTTACGTATGCTAGGCTTGCGTGATAAAACATTGGAATTTGAGGACCTAGATGAGTTAGCCGGACGCTTTCGTGAATTTATTGATGAACTAAAGCCGTCACTTGTTATTACATTTTATCCTGGTTTTAGCGTTCATCCTGACCATGAAGCTACAGGTTATGCCGTCGTTCATGCGATCAAGCAAATGCCAGCAGCTGACCGCCCAAAGCTGCATTGTGTAGCTTTTTCCAATGACTGTTACGAAAAGTTAGGGGAACCAGATGTGGTCGTAGATGTCACTTCTGTTCAAGACAAGAAAATTGCTTGTATTCTATCACATAAAACACAAGTAGCAGGATTTATGGAAGGTTTGCCTGAAAAACTTATTAATAAGGCTCCAGAAATTCAAGATATGATAAAAACCGAACGATTTTGGACCTATTCAAAATTTGACTAATTTTGAAAGTTCTGATATGTATGATTTTATAATTAAATAAACGAGACTATAAAAGAGGTTATTTCAGTTGCAATTTGAAATAACCTCTTTTGCATGGATATGTATATAATGGAGAACCCGATGAATATAATAGAATGAATAGTGAAAATAGTGAACAGACTTACCGGGAAGGAAGTGAATACATGTGAAGGTATCTAATATATATGAAAGATATATAAACGGAGAGAAATTTAAAAGCATAAGAGACATTAATTTAGGTTATTTACCGATAAGACGTCCAGCAGATTTAGTAGGCCGTTCACCACTGATGCAAGATCTTGCTAAAAAACACTCAAAATATATAAACAATAAATAAAATCCCGCTTTATTTCAAAGCGGGGAAGGTAGGTTAATTAATTTTTTGATAATTGGTCATTCTTTTGACTAACGGATCTGTTTTACTTACATGGATGGGTTTAACCATGCTACCAGTTACATTATTCTTGTTGGTTCGTTTAGTATTACGTTCGGTATTTTGACCTAATTTTTTTGCAGCCCGTTCTTTTATATCTTGAATTCTAATTGGAGTTTTAGTTTTTGCCATTTTTTTCACTCCTTTATTTAATAATATATGGATACACTTTCATTCGTCAAGATTGATTCATACTCCGTGTTCATCCTCGCCAACTGTTAAGGCCACCATGTACTCAATATTCTCAACATTTTTACTAACCGTATTATGTAATAATTCGAAAAGGTATCTGTCAAATATGTCAAAAGAATAAGTATAGCTGCTAATCACTGTTATATAGGCATCTTCACCATAACAAAAGTAGAATACAAGATAATTTTTCTTAAATAGATTTTCTTGGTCAATTTTGTTCAGAATTGCCGTTTCGCCGGTTTCTTTTGATTCTTCAACTAGGTCATGCAGTTCATTCGGAACAGAACTGATACTGCTATGTATATCATATGAAAAGGTAGCATTGAGCGGATAATTCTTGTATCCAGCTTGAATTTCAGCTAAAAAGTATTCTAGGACTTCGCTATAATCAATAGTTGTGGCATTTAAAAACTCAATTGTCCTTCCAGTTGCATGATCACTCGTTAAATAAGCCATTAGTTTAGCTTTGGTTCCACTTATTTCAACCGCTTCAATCGCAGCCTGTTCCACAGTGTCAACCTCAAATTCCATATTAAAAAATTTAAATCTTCGTAACCGTTTAAATGCAACAGGAATTATTAAAAATAGTAGCATCCAAATTAACAGTAAAAAGAGACCTCGAAAGATTACTTTATTAAAATTCGATTCTACAATAGGCTTAACTAAAACATTCAACCATGTTTCTTGCGCTGGCTTATTGATAGCGGAAACTGCTTTAGCAGCATTCTCTTTCGGTGGTGTACTTAAAGAGGATGAAGTATTTTCTGATTGTAAAAATAGTTCTTTAGGATTCTCTTTAATAGTAGTGATTCCAATCATAAGTGTGGCTGTAACCATCCAAAGTAAAATTAATATTATGCCAGCAGTATATATGTATGGAATTGCAAAATTAATCCACTGAAAGAAAGTTCTCTTCTCAATATTGCTTATATTTAGTTGCGACACTAAATCTATCACCTCTTTCTGCTACTATTCTATCGAAATAGACTATCTCTAACAACAATTTAATTAGAAATAGTAACAAGCACCATCACATTTATGAATCGAGCTACATTTGCTCCTAATCAAATCGGAAATACTTATTAAAAACAGGTTCCTACCGTTACCGTAATCCATATATATATAGTAAAAGATAACAGGAGTAGATATCATTGGACAGAAAAAATAGCCGGTTTAGATGGGTTGTATTTGCTTCTGTATTGTTTACTTATGTATTAATGTCGAGCCAACGAACCGCTCCAGGATTGATTACTGACCAAGTCATGTTAGATTTTAATGTAACCGCAACAACAATTGGGTTAGTAACAAGTATTCAATTTTTCGTATATACTGGTTTGCAAATTCCAATGGGGATTTTAGCTGATCGCTATGGGCCGAACTTTTTTCTGATTATTGGAGCTTTTCTTACGGGAATAGGTACCATTCTATATAGTCTTGGCACACATGAATTTATGTTGTTTTTTGCAAGATTGTTGATTGGATTGGGAGATGCGACCATCTGGGTCAATATGGTGTTAATTTTAAGCCAATGGTTTAGCTCAAAGGAATTTACACGATTAATTGGTATAGTAGCAATGACAGGAAGCCTTGGTTTCCTTTTGGCGACAGTCCCTTTCTCTTTATTAATTGACCTCCTTGGTTGGAGATTGGCCTTTTTTTCAGCGGGCCTATTGCTATGTTTTTGTGGTATTCTCCTTTATTTTGTCCTTTTAAAAAAACCAAAACAATCGCTATTTACTAATAATGAAAAACAGCGTGAAAAAACATGGGAATTACTACGAAGAATTTTTTCTAATCGGCAAGCATGGGCATTATTTTTATGCCACTTTGGAATTGTCGGAACATATGTAGGGTTTATCAGTTCATGGGGAGTGCCCTATGGGATGAATGTGTATGGAATGACACGGTCAGATGCAAGTCAACTCATTATGATTGGCTTGATGGGTGCACTTATTGGTGCTCCTTTAGCTAGTTGGATTGCTAGTCAGTTAAAAACAATCAAACGCCCGTATATTGTGGTTCACATCATTATTTTACTGAGTTGGTCCGTCTTTCTTTTATTCAATGGGAATCCGCCAGTCCTTTTGTTAACGATACTTTTCTTTATTATTGGCCTTGCATATGGTGCAAATGCCTTAACCTTTGCTGCAGTTCGGCAATCTTTTCCTATTAAAGAATCTGGCTTTGTCTCGGGATTTGCGAATACGGGTGGATTTCTAAGCGCTGTACTGCTCCCAAGCATTTTTGGAAAAATATTAGATCATTTTCAGGTTGTCTCAGGTAGTGTAAGTGATGGATATTATTACGGTTTTATCACTCCAGTTGTTTTCTCTATTATCGGCTTGATTGGAGTGCTTTTAATTAAGGAAAAGCGTCACCAGACTTAAGAATTTAATTCAATATCAGCTATTTAAATATTTTTGAATGTTATCATGAAAAAAACGAACCGAAAAGTCTATCCAAGTATTAAAGAAATTCCCAAACATGCTTTACTTTCGGAACGAACCGTCAAGCGGGTTCTGATTAAATTAAGTGAAAAAGGCTTGATTGAAATGTCACTAGTTAAAAGAAGTCGAAGGAAGTATTATTTCTGGGATTTGAAAAAATACTTTTATATTCTATTCATGCGGCGACATTAAAGAGGAAGATCTAAATAAAAATTACCCTGCCTGAAACGTAATTTTATTACGTTTCAGGCAGGGTTTTTGGGCATAGTTTATTGAACGTATATCTAGTGATCTAGCTGTTGTACGATGAAAATAGCGTGTAGTAGAAATATACTTATATTAAATTGGCAGGCTGATTCTGTCATTCTTTCAGGCAAGTACCTGTCAAATTACATTTTATAAGAATAGATGAGCTAAAGCTGAAAAGGAGTCAGAATTAGGCTATTATTCTGCCAGGAAAAGCAGCTGAAGCTGAAAAGGAGTCAGAATTAGCGAAGTATTCTGACTGTAAAAGGAGCTAAATCCGAAAAGGAGTCAGAATCAGGCTGGTATTCTGACAGGAAAAGCAGCTGAAGCTGAAAAGGAGTCAGAATTAGCGAAGTATTCTGACTGTAAAAGGAGCTAAATCCGAAAAGGAGTCAGAATCAGGCTATTATTCTGACAGGAAAAGCAGCTAAAGCTGAAAAGGAGTCAGAATCAGGCTGGCATTCTGACAGAAAAAGCAGCTAAAGCCGAAAAGGAGTCAGAATCAGGCTGGTATTCTGACAGGAAAAGCAGCTGAAGCTGAAAAGGAGTCAGAATCAGGCTATTATTCTGACAGAAATAGGAGCTAAAGCTGAAAAGGAGTCAGAATTAGCGAGGTATTCTGACTGAAAAACGAGCTATAGCTGAAATGAGTCAGAATTAGCGAGGTATTCTGACTGAAAAACGAGCTATAGCGGAAAAGGAGTCAGAATTAGCGAGGTATTCTGACTGAAAAACGAGCTATAGCGGAAAAGGAGTCAGAATTAGCGAGGTATTCTGACTGAAAAACGAGCTATAGCCGAAAAGGAGTCAGAATCAGGCTATTATTCTGACAGAAATAGGAGCTAAAGCTGAAAAGGAGTCAGAATCAGGCTGGTATTCTGACTGAAATAGGAGCTAAAGCTGAAAAGGAGTCAGAATTAGCGAGGTATTCTGACTGAAAAACGAGCTAAAGCTGAAAAGGAGTCAGAATTAGCGAGGTATTCTGACTGAAAAACGAGCTATAGCGGAAAAGGAGTCAGAATCAGGCTATTATTCTGACTGAAATAGGAGCTAAAGCTGAAAAGGAGTCAGAATTAGCGAGGTATTCTGACTGAAAAACGAGCTAAATCCGAAAAGGAGTCAGAATCAGGCTGGTATTCTGACAGGAAAAGCAGCTAAAGCTGAAAAGGAGTCAGATCAATGGTGGACAATAATGCTAATTACTTAAATAAGTAACACTCCTATTACAGCGAAAAGAGGTTGGGACATAACTAATTTGTTTAACTCAAAAGACGAACTATTCACTATATTAGCGGAGGAAATATACGCAGACTCCTACGGGAGGAAAGGCCTAGATGAGACCCCACAGTGCGTTAGCACGTGGAGGCTCATCAGCCGCCCGTGGTATCCTGCGAAGTATATTCCGGAGTGGTAGTTCGAATTTCTCTTTTGATAGAACACTTTTGTCCCGGCCTCTTATTAAGAATAAGAATGTAGTTAACTATGATTCCACCAATAATAGTAGGATAGTCCTTTCTATATGGCCATAGTAAACTATTGTCGAATCATAGGCAGGAGTTATTATGTTTTTGAAGAATAAATATAGCAAATAGAAAGAAAAGGAAAGTGGTGATAGATTTGAAACGATTCATTAGGGTTGGAATAACTGCTATGTGTTTTTTATGGGGAGGAGAACTTGCGCAAGCAGAATCTATTGAGCTCCCTAAAAACCAAACGATGATAAAAGACAACACAGCCTATATACCTGTGGAATTTTTACACTCAAAGCTTCAAGCGAAAACTGAATGGGAGCCACAAACAAAAACTATTCGGATTCATAAAGATGATACTGTTATTCAAGTACAATCTAATTCGTCTGTTGCAAGGGTTAATAAACAGTACCACACGATACCATCAGTTTTTATTAAAAACAATAAATCTTATATCCCGCTACGTTTTATAACGAACGCTTTACATATTAGCATTGAAAGTACTGAACATTCGTTTATACTTCAAAACTTAGAGCCATATAGAGTGAAAGAGGGAGATTCTTTATGGACAATCTCACGAAAATCTGGGGTGAGCGTACCGAAAATTCAATGGCTCAATCAAATGAAAGATGATAAATTGCAAGCGAATCAGATTCTATACCTTTATAAGAAAATTGAAGAAACGGATAACACTGAACAGAAAGTAATCTTTGAAATAGATCAAAAGGAGGAAACACTTCGATCGCCTAACGATACAGAAAACAACCTTGGGATTGAACATGACCAACCTTCTAATATAAATGTCGAGAAAAAAGACTCTATAAATAATACTACAATAGAACCTATTCCATATGAAGTTAAGAAAGGTGATAGTTTGTGGATGATCAGTACAGCATTCAAAATACCGTTACATGATTTGCTAGCATATAATGGATTAACTGAAGAAAGTATAATACGAATAGGAGAACGGTTACAAATACCTGTTCGTGTAATTCCAGTTCAATCACAAGTAAGTGAAAATCACGGAGAATACTTAGATTGGTGGACTGAAGCGAAGTTCTTATTGCCAATCGGTGAAATTGCAACGGTTACTGACTACGAAACGGGCATGTCTTTTAAAATTAAACGAACAATGGGTGTGAATCATGCGGATGCAGAACCGCTAACTCTAAAGGATACTGAAAAGGCGAAAGAAGTATGGGGAGGGTTTAGTTGGAATCGTAGGGCGGTTACGGTTGAAGTGGGCGAACGAAAGCTAGCGGCGTCCATGTCATTTATGCCGCATGAAAAGCAATATATTTTAGATAACGAATTTGAAGGTCATTTTGATCTCCATTTTAAGAATAGTACCCGACATTTAGATGATCAACAAGATCCGGATCATCAAGCGCAAATTAAAATTGCTGCAGGTGTTCATGATTATTAATAGTTGCGGATATCATATAGAAACTCTGTTTCCTTTTATCGAGTAGTGTTTTTTAAATAGCAAGAGTAAAGGACCAAAGTACATCATAAAACTTTATCTGTTAGAAATGGCACAGCAAAATAGTTACTAGTTATGAATGTTTAAAAAATATGCATCTCTTAGGGGATATTAAACAAAAGGTAATTTATGGTAAGTCGAGTTAAAGGGGAGGGTGGTATAAACATTTAAATTGAAAGAATTTACTGTTAAAACAATATAGGAGATACTTTATCATTGGGGAGGAAGTAGACTGAAAAATCGGTTGTTTTATTTAGATAATCTTAAAGTTTTTTTGACCCTTTTGGTTGTCGTTCATCATGTGGGACAGCCGTATGGAAGCTCTAATGGATTTTGGTATTTTAAAAGTCAAGATTATGTTCCGCTGGGGAGTTTTTTTTCAGTAAACGCTGGGTTCTTTATGAGCCTGTTTTTTTTGATTTCCGCCTATTTTTTGCCTGCCTCTCTTGAAAGTAAGGGACCAAAAATCTTTTTGAAGGGCAGGTTCAAGAGACTGGGGATTCCGCTTTTATTTGGATTCTTCGTTATCATGCCTATTTTAATGTACACTTACTATATTCATTATCGTTCGTACGGCTATCGGTCTTTTTGGAGTTATTATGTGAATGTGTATTTTGGACTTGAAGGAAAGCCGAGTGGATGGACGGGTCCGTCGTTTCCAGACTTTCAATTTGGTCATATGTGGTTTATCGAACATTTATTAGTTTACGCAATAATTTATGTATTCATTATGGTACTGTTCCGAGACAAAACCATTGAATTGCCTTTTATTTCTTCACTAAGCCATGTAAAATTGTTCTTTCTTGCACTTTTGACGGGGATAGTGACCTTTTTGGTTCGAATTAATAATCCCATCGATCACTGGGAAGGATTTCTTGGCTTTATTCAGGTTGAATATGCTCATCTTCCACAATATATGGGGTTTTTTATTCTTGGAATTTTGGGATATAAGTTTAAGTACCTAGATAATCTGCCTAAACTAGGCTTGCCATGGCTTCTCATCGGTGGCGGAATCGCATTTTTAAAATACACTACAGATTATATTCCTTATTCGCAAGGCGGAATAAGTGCCGCCAATCTTTTATATAGTCTTATAGAAACTTTTATGTGTTTCGGATTAGGCTTGGGAGTTTTATATTTATTTAATAAGGCATTTAACCGCAGCAATACCTTATTAAAGTTTCTTGCAGATAATAGTTTTTCAGTATACATCTTCCATTTACCTACTGCAGTGCTTTGGCAGTATTTGTTTAATTCCATTGCCATTTCGCCATTTGTCAAATTTTCTTTAGTCAGTCTGTTAACCATAATCACAACGTATTGGTTTTCTTATTTCATCCGAAAATGGGATGTCATCCGGTCTATTATTTAAAAAAAGGGCAGTCATTTTCGTTTTCTATTTTTTAGTTGAAGATGAATTGAAAGTTTGACTTTATTTTCTTGTAATAGAAGCGTTGCAAAAGTATGCCTTAAATGGTGAAAAGAGAATATTTAGTCTGTAAACTGGTTAACTGTAAATGGTTTATGGAAACCACGGGAATTCATCTTTTCGCCATTATTTTTTTAATAATATTTCAATATCGGTCTCAATGTGAACAAGATAAAGAATAATTAACTTTAGGGGAGAAAGTTCTCAATTGCAGTTATTATGGAGACTTGAGGGGTAAATACTATTTTCAATAAGTTTTATAATCGACATAATAATTATTATGTAAACTAATATGAAATAAAAGGGGGGGATGAAAAATTTCAGAAGACATAGCACTATGAGATTCATAGCAACTATGTCTCTAGTAGAATATTATTCTTTTGGCATATTTAGTTTGTTAATCGCATTTTTTAAATCCTCGTTTTGAATATGTGTATAAATCATCGTTGTTTGAATCGATGAATGACCGAGCTGGCGTCTTAATTTAGGCACATCATTGATTTCAGCATGATATCTTGTAGCAAATGAATGACGTAATTTATGAACTGATAAAGACGGTTTACCAAAAGCAATCGCGTATTTTTCAACGAGTTTTTCAATTGCCCGTGGAGTAAGACGTCTTGATGTTCCTTTAGGACCCATTGGAGCAGAAAGGAAGAGGGCTTTGTTGTTTTTTTCAACTTTATATCGTTCAATGCGAATGTTGATATAGTCTTGCAAATCCCACATTGCTTGCTCGCTGAAGTATACATATTGTTCTTTATTTCCTTTACGAATTACACGTGCATTGTATTTATTAAAGTCAATATCACCTAAATCAAGACCAACAAGCTCAGATAAACGTAACCCAGAGCCTAAAAACATCGAAATGATCGCGATATCACGTTCACGATTAAAATGATAGAAATTAGTTTTTTTCTTATCATCTATAACGGTTTCCAAATAACCTTCAGAAACGAAAACTCTGAACGTTTCATATTCATCACCAAGCAGAATTTTGCCTTCCATACGATTGGCAGTTGTTTCAGGTGACTCAGATACGTCATTAAAATCAATTTTGGCCATAACATTACGGTTTATGTACGGCTGTAAATCATCAGTTTCAGCGATATTTTGCAGGTAGCCAAATAATGATTTTAATGAAGATAATTTGCGATTTACAGTAATTTCCTTGTTAGAAAGCTGAAATTTTAAGTAACTAAGGAAACTTTCAACCTGGAGAACTGTAAGCTTTTCGAGCAATGTTAACGGAATATCTTTGATTGAACCATCGAATAAACCTTCAGCTAGCAACCAATTAAAGAAAATCTTAAAGTCGTGACAATAATTAACTAACGAAGCAGCCGATAATTTACGACTTTTCGTATCAATATATTCTTCAACATACCAAGGAAGTTCAGTTAATATTGTTTCAAGTTTGTTGTAATAATTTTGCTGCCCAGAACTTACCATAAAAAATCACCTCAGGAATATTATACCTAATTATTGAAACATTGTACATTATTACATCAAATTTATATTTTACGTAATAATGTATTAATTAAAGTAAACTAAGTTTAAAGTTCATTTTTCTCTAAACTTAGTTTCCGTTTCATATTTTTATTTATAAACCTATTTCTTTATTTGAACTTTCAAGTTTTTGCTGTTGTCTGCGATTTAATATTTTATTCTGTGCAATCATAACAATCTCATTTAATACCGGAATTAAAATTAACGTTAATACTGTTGACATCAAAATTCCGAACATCAACGCTACAGCCATTGGTGCAAACAAACTGCTGCCAGAAACTGCTAACGGTAATAAGCCAAATATTGTTGTTGTTGCACCTAATAATATCGGCCGTACACGACTTTTAACAGAAACTGCTGTCGCTTCAATGATGTTTTTACCATTTGACAGCTCACGATTCATACAATCGGTTAAAATAATTGCATTGTTGATTACAATCCCGCTTAATGAAATGATTCCTAATACAACGGTAAATGACAGCGGTAAACCGAATAATAATAATCCTAAAAATGATCCGAACATTGCTAATGGTATAGAAATGAATATTATGAGTGGCTGGATAAAAGACTTGAACTGAATAAACATAATAATAAACATAGCCGCTACAGCAATACCTGCAAAAGAAGCAGCTGTACCAAAGTTTTCTTCAATATTATGCTTTTCTCCTGCAAAATCTAATTCTACTTGACCTACATCAACATCTTTCATATTCATTTCTACTTGGTCTTGGATAGCTACAGGGCTAAAGCCACTTTTCGCATAACCGGAAACTTCAACTACATATTGACGGTCATATTTATGGATAACAGCTAATTCCGGTTGTAATTCTACAGTTGCTACTTGTTTAAGCGGAATTTTTTTACCTGTTACACTTGATTTTATAGCCAGTGTTTCCAGTTCTTTTATTGAATCTATATTTGATTTTACAACTAAATCATATTCGTCATTTTTAGTTCGATAAGTCGATGATGTTAAACCATTCAGTGCAATTGCGATCTGTTTCTGAATATCATATTTACTTAACCCTACCTGTGTGGCAATATTTGTATCAACATCAATGTAATATTGATATCCCAGGTCCTCCCCATTATTTGTAACATTTACAGCTCCCTGGATCTCAGCTAATTTGTTAGTTACGACAGATGCTACCTCTTTTATTTCAAATAAATCATCACCTAGTACTCGGATTTGAATGGGTGCACTTCCAGGAATACCATTTTCTATTTCCTTTACGATTGCATCTACACCGACAAGATTAGTGTCGATTTTCTTTTGAATATAATCGACTAACTGTGCTCTCGTTTCAAATCGTTCACTATCTGTTATATCGAAATCAAGCTTTATTTGAGCTGTATCAGGCGATTTAAAGCTGCGCATAACGGTTAAATAAATCTTTGGCAGGCCCCCGCCAATTGCGGACGTAAAACTTTTTACTTCAGGTACGGTTTTTAGCTCTGCTTCAATTTCTTTGACGATGTTTTCTGTACTATCAATATCATTTGTTTCTTGTGTTGTAATGTCAATATAAAGCAGCTCTTTATCTGCCTTTGGAAAGAAAGATAAACCTAATAATGATTGCGTACCGATCGTTGCTGCAAATAAGATAATAATAACAATCAGCGCGATCCATTTACGTTTAGATACATAGGCATGAGCATTAACAAATACAGAAAATAATTTCAGTCTCTTCTGTGCTCCCTTTTGTTGCTCCTCGTTAGCTATTGTTAAATACGATAACATTGGGATTACGAGCAAAGCAATCAAATAAGATGCAATTAAGCTGACCATCACTACTTTAGGTAATGTATTTAAAAATTCACCTGCAGGACCTGGTACCATTAATAAAGGTGTAAAAGCAGTTAGCACCGTAAATAAAGATGCAAACATGGCACCCGCCACATCTTTTGTTCCTTTAATACAGGCTGTCATCCGCTCCTCCCCATTTTCTAATCGTTCTCGGATCGAGTCACTGACCACAATAGAATTGTCAACAAGCATCCCTAGTGCGATGATTAACCCGGCGATCGAAATTTGCTGCAACTCAATACCTGCTACATACATAACTAGAAAAGTTGAAAAAATAGCTAATGGCAGGGCTGTTGAAATTACCATTGCACTTCGCCAACCCATCCCAATGAAACCTACAATAATAACTAAAATAACGCCACTTATTAAGCTTATAATAAAATCGTTAATCGATTTTTTTACTTCTTTAGGTTGAAAAACTACCTCATCAACATTTAAATTGGGTGGAATTTGAGTTTTTAAATGTTGTATTTCTTCATGCAATTTCTCCCCAATTTCTACACTATTTTGTGATTGCTTTAAATAGATCGCTACTAATACTGCGTCCTGGCTATTATGTCGCATTCTAATATCCCGTTCACTGCGCTCAAAATAAACATCTGCAATATCACGAATACGTAAAACGGAGCCATTTTCCACTGATACATTAATAATTGTATTTTCAATATCAGACAGAGACTCGAACAACCCTTCTGTTTTTACATTGATTTTCGTTTCATCTTCACCGATCGAGCCAGATGGAATATTGATATTTTGACCGCTTAGGACCGTTAACACGTCATCCATGGAAAGCTGGTATGAATCTAGCTTTTTAAAATCGACGTCTACTACGATTTGCTTATCTACGCCACCTTCGACCTCGGTTTTGCGGATCCCGTCTACGAGTCTCAACTTTCGCTGAAATGTCTCCGCATACTCTTCTAATTGTTCCTGATCATATTGTTCTCCTGAAAAAGATAAAATAACTGCTGGAGTATCTGTTAACTCAGTATCAATTTCGGACTCTAGTGCTCCTTCAGGTAGTTCAGATTCCACCGAATCAATTTTTTGGCGGACTAAATCAAATACTTTATCAGTATCAACGTCTGACTCAAACTCAACAGTTACAATAGATAAGTTCGATACAGAGGTAGATTCTAATTTTGAAATACCGTTAATAACGGAAATTTCAGCTTCAATTGGCGTTGTAACTAGTTTCTCAATTTCAGAAGATGATGCACCTGGATTTAATGTTGTAATAAGTGCAGCAGGTGATGCGACATCGGGTATTTCTTGCTTAGGAATTACATTATAACTAAACACCCCTGCAATAATAACTAAAAAGATCGCAAAAAACGTTAATTTTCGATTTACGATAGCCTGATAAATCACACCTTTATTCATTTTGGTTCACACCTTGTTCACTTACCGATTCTAGTATTGCCTGTTCAGGTTGATCACTTGTTTCAATCGTTGTAATTAACGTACCGCCCCGTAAGGATTTTATCCCTTTAGTTACTAAAACATCACCATTTAGTAATCCGCTAACAATTGCATTTGTTTCATTAATTTCCATTATCTTGATCAGTTTTCGAACCGCACGGTTACTTTCAGCCACATACACGTAATCTTTCTCACCATCATTTAAAATGCTCGTTATCGGTACTGCAATAGCATTCTTTTCACCTAATTGAAAATCAACATTTACAACCTGGCCTAGCGGTAATTTCATTTCTTCATTTAGTGTAATTTCTGATGTATACGTGCGTGTTTGCATGTCAGGGATATCCTTGAGGTAAGTAACTTTGCCATAATAGGTTTGATCATTGGCTGTTACAATAACGTTTGTTCCAATTTTGATTTTACTAAAATCATTTGCTGTAACACCTGTTTGCACAATCTTACTAGCATCCCGCATAATCACCACTGGTGTACCCGCATTAATTACATCTCCTGCCTTTACAGGTAATTCGCTAATATAACCAGAACGGTCGGCGTACACAACGGCATCACTCACAATTTCTAGTTTTGCATCCAAATTAGCTTTTGCTTGTTCTGCTTGCCCCTTCATAGATTCAATATCCTCAACACGTGTACCATTTTCAACCTTGTTTAATGTTTGTTTTGCATTTGATAATCCTACTTCAGCTTGAGATAACTGTTGTTTTGCATTGTCGTAATCTATCTTGGTCATATCTAAATCTAACTTAAGTTTATCTAGATCATATCTCGAAATTGCACCGGCCGTATAGAGCTGTTCTTGTTTTTTATATTGCGTTTCAATAAACTCATAGCCTTCTTTAGCTTTTGCTACCACGTTTTCAGCTTGTTTTACTGCGATCTTAGCTTGCTCTACAGTAAGTTTTGCCTGTTCACGGTCCTCCATTTGCGCACCATTCACTGCTTTTTCATAAGCCGCTTGCGCTGCTTTATATTGACCTTGTGCTGCATGAACTGCTAATTGCATTTCAGTCGTTTCGAGCCTAGCTAATTCTTGACCAGCCTCTACAAAATCACCCTTATTAACAGCAATAGATTCAACTTTTCCCGACATTGTAAAACTATAATTCTTTAACTCTTTTACCATAACTGTGCCTAAATAAGATAAATAAGTAGGAAAGATTTCTTCCTGTAGTGGCTGTAATTCGACTACGGTTGCTTTTTCTTTAGTTGCGGCTGGGTCTTGGCTTGAGCAACCCGCTACAAATACTCCTAAACTAATAACTACAAAGCTTAGCTTTTTTTGCAATGTATTCAACCTGATATTCCTCCCCGTTTGAATTTAACAAATATCACTAACTGACACGTCAGTCAGTTTTCCCTAAAAAAATATAGGGCCTTTACACTATAAGAAATGCGCCCTTTTAGTAGTTTTAAGCATGAGTATGAACGAGCATTTTTATGACAACTTCAGATAACCTATCGATTTGACGTTTATCTATGTTTTTTTCATTGAAATTTTTATGATTTAGTTGCGAAAAAATCGCAAAAATTGCACTAGACGCAATGGACAATTCTTCTTCATTAAACTCATTATATGGCTTAACAGTTCGAATAATTTTACGAATAAACGCCTCCATGGCTTCATCATGTTTCTGACAGACTTCATGGATAGCCGGAGTCTCACTGTGATGTGCCATTGCAATCGCCGCAAATTTACGATTTGTATAAAAAAAATCAAATGCATGATAGACCAGTTTCTTTAACCTAGTAATATCATCATACTCTTCTAACTCGCTAGATAATTGTTCAAGACTATGTAAAATGCGGTCTAAAAATTGATCAACTAATTTAATGAAGATATCCTCTTTATTTTTAAAATATAAATAATACGTCCCTTGAGATACACCTGCATTTTTTACAATGTCAGATATTCTTGTACTATGGTAACCTTTTTCTGAAAAAATTAATAAAGCCGATTCTACCAGTAACTCCTCCGTATTTTTCACATACTCACTCCTTTTAATATGACTGAGGTGTCAGTCATATGTATATAATAAATGTTGAAAAAGAAGTTGTCGACTATTTCTACTGTTTGTAGGAAAATATTATTTTCTGATGTAAGCGATTCTGCTATGTAAATATGTTTCGATTTATCGCACTGATGAGTAAAATCGGAAGCAAGTGTCCTAAAACCTTACTTATTCTCCTTTAATCCCAAAAGTTAAATACTATATCTCCTACTGTTTTAGGCTGCCAATACATAATCTGTTCCAACTCATATTTGTGTAAAGTGTTATCATTTTTGATTATGATCTTTTTACCTTTTTGAGAAAAATGTAAAGGTTCATTTAGTTCATTACTACTTAATACCGTATAATAGCTTTCGAACATTTTTCGCAGGTTAGGATCATCGATAAAAGAAAAATGATATGCACCACGATTTTCAGCAAAAGCAATAAAAGGATAATGCATGTTCAGGAGAACGTTAAACTTTTGTTCATTATAGTAAATTAAACAGTCATAAAAATTCTTAGTTTCATCCTCTTCATATCTATACTTAACTAATTTTGAACCGAACAACGAGAAACATATCTGCTTAAATACATTCTCTTCAATTGTCGGAGCTGGTTGAAATCCTGTAATACCAGATTGAAGGATCAGCATCCATAAGCCTCCTAGTGAATAATTCAAGTCTATTTTACTTAAGTGTTAGGTACTCTAATGGAAGGTGTAGTATTTATAGAGTAAAAATCATTCATCCCACATACTATCGCATATATTATCCTTCCATAAAGTATTTTAGTTAACCAAAAGCAATACAAATGATAAAATGAGTAACGTCGCTCATAATGAGTAAAAATTAATTTATTAGGAGAGTTATCTTTTGAATAAGCATACTTTTGTAACGACAACAATGGAAACCATGCAATGGTTTGTGTTTATGCTGGCTAGCTCTGTAGCATTGCCAATTGTAATCGGAGCTATTTACGAAATGGATTTTCTAGAACTATCAGGATTGATGCAACGAACCTTTTTTGTCGTCGGTGTTGTTTCGTTGCTGCAAGGACTATTTGGCCACCGACTACCCATCATGGAAGGACCTGCAGGAATCTGGATTAGTATCTTTTCGGTTATGGCGATAACGGGCTTACAAAGCGGAACATCCTTGACTGCTACACTAAGTTCGCTACAAACAACGATGATCATGACTGGACTTTTTTTAATTTTGTTTGGAGTTTTTAAAATTTCCCAAAAGATCTTGCCAATTTTTACACCCTTAGTAACCGGTACCTTCTTCTTTTTATTAACTGTCCAATTGAGTGGCACTTTTTTAAATGGAATGCTGGGTCTACAAGGGGATTCAAGCACCATCCAAGTACCAGATGCAGCGCTAGCTTTTTTAACATTTTTTATTGTTCTTGGACTCTCTACGTTTGCTAAAGGATGGTTGGGTAGTTATGCAGTATTTATTGGAATTGTAATCGGCTGGGTTCTTTACGAAATCCTTATCGGCGTTCAGGGTGATCGTATTAATACCAATCTATTTTCGGTGCCTGATTTATTTGCTTTTGGTATTCCATCCTTTAATCTAAGTATTATTCCAGTCGCTTTTATTACAGCTATTATCGTCATTTCTAACGCGGTTGCCTCCATTGTAGCTGTTAGCCAGACCTTGGGGCTAAAACAGGAAGATTTTCGTAAGCAAGTTAATCAGGGAACGACTTTTTCAGGAGTTGGGACTGGTCTTGCGGGCATTTTTTCAGCTATTGCGAATGTTCCTTTGGCAACATCAGCGGGTTTCATTGCATTAACTGGACAAAAGCGGAAAAATCCATTTATTTTTGCAGCAACCTTATTAATCATTCTTACTTTTTTTCCACCTGTTGTTGCGTTGATTTCTAGTATTCCTTCACCCATTGCCAATGCTGCCTTAATGGCTTCCTTTGTACAATTGGTAGGTCTGGCAATAAGGAATGTAACACTAACAACTCTAGATTCACGAAAGGTAACGATAGTTGGTGTAACTTACTTAATTGGTATGGGAACGATGTTCTTACCACCAGAGGTTTTTGCGAATTTGCCGTCCATTGCGCAAAACTTGATGAGCAACGGGCTCTTAGTCGGTACAGGCTTAGTTATTCTTATTGAGCAATTATGGAGGAAAGATAAATCGAATGCGGCAAAGAGCAAAAATAAGGTTCGAAAATCATCATAAATCCAATCTAAAAAAAATAGCATAAAACATGACTTATCAATTTAAGTCATGTTTCCCGCTATTTTTTTATTTTGAAAAACAAAGAAAAGCTGGACACCACAAAAGCGCCCAGCATTTCTTTGTATTATTGTTAATGATTGGATAATTTTGCACCCTGTTTGTTATGAACAGCAAGTCTTCCAACTAGGTTTGAACTTGGTTCGTTTAGTCCAAGTATATTTACTTTTGTATCGTTTTCTCTAAATTTAAGTACTACCTTATCAATCGCAGCTACAGCTGAATCATCCCATACATGTGCCTGTGCGAAATCAATTTCAACAGTAGTTACATCTTCTTTTAGATCAAAGCTATTCACTAGGTCTGTAACAGACGCAAAAAATACTTGACCACGTACTTTATAAACTCGCTTATTATTTATTTTATCGAGAGTGCTAGTAACTTGCACTTTAGATATTTTTGCAACAAAGAAAATTGCACTTAAGATAATACCTGCAAACACGCCTTTTGATAAGTCATGTGTGATAACAACGGTCACAACGGTTACGACCATTACAATTGTATCTGTTAACGGTACTTTATTTAATGTTTTTAATGATGACCAATCAAATGTACTAATCGAAACGACGATCATAACACCTACTAGCGCTGCCATAGGGATCATAACAACTACATTACCTAGTACTAAAATTAGAAACATTAAAAACGTACCTGCAACGAAAGATGATAAACGGCCTCTTGCTCCAGATTTAACATTGATCACGGCTTGACCAATCATCGCACATCCAGCCATACCTCCGAAAAATCCAGTTATGATATTGGCAATCCCTTGGCCGCGAGATTCTTGGTTTTTATTACTAGTTGTATCTGTCATATCATCCACAATAGAAGCAGTTAATAATGACTCTAATAATCCAACCATCGCTAATGCAATAGCGTATGGGAAGATGATCGATAATGTTTCAAAATTAAAAGGAACCGTTGGGATCGCGAAAAATGGAAGTGCTTGTGTAAGTTCTCCCATATCACCAACGGTGCGAACTGTACTACCTGTTAAAATTGCAATGACCGTAACAACGATTATTGCAACTAAGGCGGAAGGGACAGCATTTGTAAATCGAGGCAGGATATACATAATAGCTATCGTACCTGCAACCATAGCATACATTACCCAACTTTCTCCAACGAAGTTCGGCAACTGAGCCAAAAAGATTAAAATTGCTAATGCATTTACAAAGCCAATCATAACAGAGCGTGGAATAAATTTCATAAAGCGTGCTAATTTAAATACACCAAATAAAATTTGAATAATCCCCGTTAAGATGGTTGCTGCGAATAAATACTGAATGCCATGATCAGCAACTAATGAACCCATTAATAATGCCATCGCGCCTGTCGCACCTGAAATCATCGCAGGACGTCCACCTACAAATGCTGTCACAGTAGCGATACAAAAAGCAGCATAAAGTCCAACCATCGGATCAACCCCGGCAATGATTGAAAATGCGATCGCTTCAGGAATTAAAGCTAACGCTACAACGATTCCGGCAAGAATATCTCCTCTAACATTGCCAAACCATTCTTGTTTAATTGTCTGTAAATCTCTCAAAACTGCACCTCTTCCTTAGAATTTTATATTTTTTTGACTTTCAACTCTCATGAAAGTCGAGTCCGTTGTGAATAAGTGCATCTTAGCACAGACTAGTAAACCAGTAAATCTTAATGTAAGCGTATGTCATCTATACTTTTTAAAATATTTCTCTGTATATCTCTTGTTTTCTTTGGTTTTCACAAAATCGACACAACTTATATAAGTTTATTTATTGTTTGAGATTTTGCGTATAATAAAATTCCTTTTAACTAAAAGTAAAAAAGTACAAAACGTAGAAAGGGGATTTTATGAAAAGGGTTAAGTTTCTATACTGTTCCCTCGTTATACTTCTTTTGTTTGCTTTATTCCCTCATAAAAGCTTTGCTATATCAGCACATGGCGCAATTGTTATGGAACAAGAATCTGGAAGAGTATTATATGAAAAAAACGCCCATACACAAATGAGAATTGCAAGTATAACAAAGATCATGACAGCTATTCTGGCAATTGAATCAGGTAAAATGGACGAAATAGTAACAGTAAGTAACAGAGCTGCAAATACAGAAGGCTCTTCACTTTATCTAAGACCTGGTGATAAAGTGGAGCTTAAAGATCTTGTTTATGGATTAATGCTACGTTCCGGTAATGATGCTGCAGTTGCTATTGCGGAACATGTAAGTGGTAGTCTAGATAGTTTTGTAAAACTTATGAACAAAAAAGCGAAAGCTATTGGAATGGAGAAAACCGTATTTGCTAATCCCCACGGCCTAGATGACCATGAGCACCATTATTCGACGGCTTATGATATGGCATTGTTAACGAGATATGCCCAGGAAAATAAAACATATCGAAAAATATCATCAACTAAATTGTATAAAGCTACCTTACCAAGTACGGGTGTCAAAGTGACTTGGCGCAATAAAAACAAACTTCTGAATATGTATAAATATTCTACTGGCGGAAAAACAGGTTATACGATAAGAGCGAAACGAACATTAGTTTCAACTGCAAAAAAAGGGGATCTTTCATTAATAGCTGTTACGCTTAATGATCGAAATGATTGGAATGATCACATTTCGATGTTTGAACGCAGTTTCAAGAACTATCATTTATATGAAATAGTTGAAAAAGGTACACTTGAAAATTTAAACAATGCATTTTATGAAAATTTAGTAGATACGGATCGCCGTTTTCTTTATCCGTTAACAGATGCTGAACAGAAAGATGTTTCAATTCAAATTCAATTAGTTCGACCGGATCCGATTAGATGGTCCATTACAGGAACACCATTAATGGTCGGAAAGCTATTGGTTTATTTAAAAGATAAACAAATAGGCGAAATTCCACTTCTATATAAAAATAGCTCCCATCGCAACTAAACAGTTGCTGGGAGCATTATTAGATGCATTATTTTACGATTAATACCGGACATTGGGCTCGCTTGGCGATTTTATGGCTTACACTACCTAATACCATTTCCTGGAGACTATTCAGCCCTCTGCTGCCGACAACAACTAAATCAAAGTGATTTCCATTTACAAAGTCCACAAGTGCTGGACCTGGTTCCCCACGAAGAAATTTGATTTCGTACGTAATTCCCGCTTCTTTTGCCTTTTCCTCAGTTTTTGTTATTTTTTCTTTTCGAGTGTCCGTTACCCCTAAATTATTCCAATTTTGAAGTACTTCTGATTTCGCTTTTGAACTATCAACCACATAAGCGACTACTACTACTGACTCTGGATTGCATTTTGCAAGTTCGATTGCCTGGTTTGCAGCCCTAAGTGAGTGCTCAGAGCCATCGGAAGCTAATAAAATCTTTTTGTACATCTATTCACCCCCAAATTAATGTGTACTTAGCTTTCTGCTCAATTTCTCTAAAAGTTTTGAGCTTGATTTATTTATCCGGTTAATTCGACATTCTTTCCTTGTTCTTCAAATTTTACCATAATTTTGTCCAAAGCCTCTACTGCTGAATCATCCCAAAGATGGGCTTCACCTAAACCTATAATAACGTTGGTCCTATCGCTTGTTTCATAATCAAAGCTTTCTAACAATTCTGTGACAGAGGCAAAAAATAGTTCACCTTTTATTTCATAAATTACTGAATTGGTTCTTACTTCCTTTTTTACATCTACTTTAGATATTTTTGAAACAAAAAAAATTGCACTTAAAAGAATTCCAGTAAAGACACCTATTGCTAAATTATGTGTTAAAAGAACAGTTACAACAGTAACAATCATTACAATATTATCAGACACCGGTACAATGCGTAGCGTCCTGATCGAATTCCAATCAAAAGTCCCTATTGAAACCATAAACATCACACCCACTAGTGCAGCCATAGGTATTCTAGCAACAATATCCCCCAAAAAAACTATGAGTATTATTAGTACGATTCCTGCAACTAAAATGGATAATCTTCCTCGCCCACCGGATTTTACGTTTATGACTGATTGACCGATCATTGCGCAGCAAGCCATGCCACCAAAAAATCCAGCTACAATATTTGCAATTCCTTGTCCCTTAGATTCTTTGTTTTTATCACTACCTGTAGCTGTTAGCTCATATGGCCGTTAACAGTGTTTCTACTAATCCTACTACTGCTAATCCTAAAGAATAAGGAAAGATTATCGCTAAAGTTTCGAAATTTAAAGGAACTGCTGGAATTATAAAAGTTGGAAATTCACTTATAATTGTGCCCAAATCGCCTACCCTTCGTACAGGACTATCAATTAATAAAGCAAAGGCTGTTATTACAATTTAGGCGACTAATGAATTTCATGAATCTTGCTAATTTGGATACGCCAAATAATACTTGTAAAATACCTGTTAGTATAGTAGCAACTAATAAGTATTCAATACCATAATCTGCAACTAAATCAATCATTAATAACGCCATTGCTCCAGTAGCAGCTGAAATCATGCCAGGACGGCCACCAACAAATGCAATTGTGACAGCTATTACAAATGACGCATATAATCCCACCATTTGATCGACTCCAGCAATAATTGAAAAAGCAATCGCCTCAGGAATGAGTGCTAGTGCTACGACAACCCCCGACAGAATATCAGCTTTAATATTTCCGAACCACGCCGCTTTCCATGTTTGTGTTTGCATAAATAATACTTCTTATATACAAGTTGTTATTTATTATTTTTAACGTTTCGATGGACTATATCCGATGGAAATATTTCTAGCTTAGCAAAGAAGTTCTTTGCACTATATTCAAAATTACATCTATTATTTGTGCATATAATGTATTAATTAGTTATTGAAAAGGGTCCCTAGATAAAATTATAGAGTTCAGAGGAGGCTGTCATGAGGAACGAATGTGTTTGGTTTCCTGAAAGTGATTTTATTGAAAGTACTCGATTGTATCAATGGATGAAAAAGTTAGGTTATAAAAATTATGAGCAATTTTATCAAAACTCTATAACAGATATTTCGTGGTTTTGGGATGAAGCGGTAAAGGCATTAGATATTCAATGGTATAAGCCTTATGCTAACACCGTTAATCTCTCTAAGGGTTTGAAATGGCCGATTTGGTTTGAAGGCAGTGAATCAAATGTGTTGCACAATGCGGTTGAAAAATGGGCTTCCTCTTCTTTAACCAAAGACCGGCAGGCACTCATTTGGGAAAGTGATGATGAAAAGGTAAGAACCTATTCATATTCTCAATTGCAGGAAGAAATAAATTTCGTAAGCAATGGATTATATGACCTTGGTATACGGAAAGGTGACATCGTTGCGATTTATATGCCGATGATCCCCGAAACGGTGATTGCAATGCTCGCTATCGCAAAACTCGGAGCAATTTTTTCTCCTGCCTTTTCTGGCTATGGCGCTGAGGCCGTTGCAGCACGAATAAAGGCCGCTAAAGCAAAAGCACTAATTACTGCCGATGGATTTTTGCGTCGCGGCAAAAGGATCAACATGAAAGAGGAAGCAGATCGAGCAGTACAGTTATCTCCTTCAATTGAAAAAGTAGTTGTTATCAAACGATTAAATAACGATATCAATTGGAATAAAACTAAAGATATAGAATGGGATAGTATTAAAAAACGTGGTGAAACCATCATTACATCAGGAAATCCTGTTAAAACTGTCAGATTAAATAGTAATGAAGAACTTATGCTTATTTACACATCAGGTACAACAGGTAAGCCAAAAGGTGCTGTTCACACCCACACAGGGTTTCCAATTAAAGCCGCATTTGATGCTGGCATCATAATGGATGTAAAGCAAGGTGATACACTTTTTTGGTATACAGATATGGGCTGGATGATGGGACCTTTTCTTGTATTCGGTGGGTTAATAAATGGTGCAAGTATTTTAATTTTTGAAGGAACACCCGACTTCCCGAGTCCTGACAGAATCTGGAATGTAACAAGTAAACATAACGTGACACATTTAGGACTTTCACCAACTATTATCCGGTCGTTAATGAAATTCGGTGATAAATGGGCGGCACGCAATGATCTATCTAAGCTGCGGGTAATTGGTTCAACGGGTGAACCCTGGAATCCTGAACCATGGTTATGGCTCTATGAAAAAATTGGTCAAAAGCGGATTCCAATTTGCAATTATTCGGGTGGCACTGAGATATCCGGAGGAATTTTGGGAAATGTTTTAATTAAGCCGATTGCACCAATAACGTTTAATTCTCCAATTCCGGGGATGGCTGCAGATGTCTATGACGAGCATGGGTCATCCATTTCTAATTGTGTGGGTGAGCTTGTACTTAAGAAGCCCTGGGTTGGTATGACGAATGGATTTTGGAAAGAACCTGAGCGTTATGTACACTCCTATTGGAATCGCTGGCCCAATATTTGGGTTCATGGTGATTGGGTCATAAAAGATGACATTGGTTACTGGACGATTACGGGGCGTTCAGATGATGTTCTAAATGTGGCTGGTAAACGCCTAGGTCCTACCGAATTAGAATCAATATTAGTTGAACACGAAAATGTTGTTGAGACAGCAACAATTGGTATCCCCGATAACGTTAAAGGTGAAATTGCCATTTGCTTTGTAGTTCTAAAAAATAAAAGCGTTGATGGTTCTGCTCTTAAACAGGAGTTAATGAACCTAGTTAGTAAAAAGCTAGGTAAAGCCTTAAAACCTAAAGAGATATTTTTTGTAGCTGATTTGCCTAAAACGAGAAATGCAAAAGTTATGCGACGTGCAATAAAAGCTGCTTTCTTAAACAAAGATGCCGGAGATTTATCTTCATTAGAAAATCCGCAAACTGTTGAGGAAATCAGGGAGGTAGGCGGAGAATATTTTAAAAGGTAACATGCTTGTTTGATATGATTATCCGAAGCGATATTTAGATTCGCGTTCTTTATGAGTGATTCCATCTTGATTTCGATTGGGGTGCCTTGATCGATCCGATGAAGAGGATTGGCCTTGGTTTTCATAATATGTTTCCTCTTCATCGGCATGATGAAGAGGTTTGCCATTCGGTTTCAGTCTCCGTTTCCTCTTCATACCCTTGATGAAGAGGTTTAACCTTGGTTTTCAGTCTCGGTTTCCTCTTCATCGTCATGATGAAGAGGTTTAACCTTGGTTTTCATACTCAGTTTCCTCTTCATCGGCATGATGAAGAGGTTTGCCATTCGGTTTCAGACTCGGTTTCCTCTTCATACCCTTGATGAAGAGGTTTAACCTTGGTTTTCAGACTCAGTTTCCTCTTCATCGGCATGTTGAAGAGGTTTGCCATTCGTTTTCAAACTCGTTTCCTCTTCATACCCTATAATGAAGAGGTTTAACCTTGGTTTTCAGACTCGGTTTCCTCTTCATACCCTTGATGTAGAGGTTTGCCATTCGTTTTTAGTCTCCGTTTCCTCTTCATTCACCCGATAAAGAAGCTTTATCAATTGATCTTTCTATTCGAAAAAATAAAACACACAAGAGGAAACCTCAACTCTTGGGTGTTACTTCCATAGCCACCCACCTTCTACAAGATCCCCTAAACAGGATATACCCCATGTTTTCGATCGGTAAATACTTGATATTTCGATGAATATGCATCGAAACGCGATATCAATTCATCACGTAAACTATCGGGTTCAACAATACTATCGATTACCATTTCCGAAGCTAAACGATAAATATCAATATCTTGTTTATATTCTTCTCGCTTTTCTTGAATAAACGCAAGACGTTCATTTTCTGGCAATGAAGCAATTTTATTTGCATATACTGCATTCACCGCAGCTTCTGGACCCATTACAGCTATTTGAGCGGATGGTAGCGCGATACAACAATCTGGCTCAAACGCCGGCCCAGCCATTGCATATAATCCTGCACCATAAGCTTTTCTTACGATAACTGAAATTTTTGGTACAGTAGCTTCGCTCATGGCTGCAATCATTTTTGCACCATGACGTATAATCCCTGCACGCTCTACTTTTGTTCCTATCATAAAACCAGGTACATCAGCTAAAAACAGTAGCGGAAGATGAAATGCATCACAAAGAGTAATAAATTTTGCTGCTTTATCAGCAGAATCATGAAATAGAACTCCGCCTTTCACACGCGGTTGATTCGCAATAATTCCAACCGGTTGACCCTCAAGTCTAGCAATGCCCGTTATCAATTCCGGAGCAAATCGTTTTTTTATTTCACAAAAAGAATCTTCATCTACGAGTCTTTCAATTAATTCGTACATATTAAAAGGTGCATTTTGATTTTGAGGAATGACTTCAGCTATTGACTTATCAAACTGTTTCGGGGATTTTCTTTCAATGTTTGGTGGTTTTTCTTGGTAATTTTGCGGAAAGTAGGATAAATAATTACGAGCAAATTGAATCGATTCTTGCTCAGTTTTAACAAGTACATCGCCACAGCCTGAAACGGAGCAATGCATGCTAGCTCCACCCATTTCTTCTAAAGTTACCTTTTCGCCAATTACCATTTCAGCCATACGGGGTGACCCTAAATACATCGATGCATTGCCGTCCACCATCACAACAATATCACAGAAAGCAGGTATATAGGCCCCGCCTGCAGCAGATGGTCCAAATAATAAGCAAATTTGTGGCACTTTCCCTGATAATTTAACTTGGTTATAAAAAATTCGTCCTGCGCCGCGCCTGCCTGGAAACATTTCAACTTGGTCCGTAATTCGCGCTCCTGCTGAATCAACGAGATATAGCATAGGTACTTTTAATTTTTCCGCTGTTTCTTGAATGCGAATAATTTTTTCAACTGTCCGTGCTCCCCATGATCCTGCTTTAACCGTTGAATCGTTGGCCATTACACACACTGTTCGACCATTGATTTTGCCAATTCCAGTTACAACACCATCAGCTGGAAGATCATCAGCTAGACAATTCGCAAAAAACGCCTCTTCAATTTTCACGCCTTCATCTAATAATAGTTTTAGTCGATCACGGACAAATAATTTCCCTTTTTCAGCGTTTTTTCGATGATAGACTTCTGCTCCACCTGATAGAATCTTGTCTATTTGTTGTTGAAATTGGAGGTCAGAATAATGCTCTTTATCTTTTGTCATCTTCATTCCCCTTTGTAATCTCGTTATCAATCATCGTTCTACGGTTAATAATTCATTTATCTGAAAACAGTCCTTTTAGTTCTTTTAACTATTTTTTTCAATTACCACTAGCTCATCACCATCATTAACAAAATCTCCTTCGCTTACCTTCACTTCTTTTACTATTCCAGTAACTTCAGTTGGAATCGGAATTTCCATTTTCATTGATTCAAGAATCACAACGTCCTGGCCTTCAGTTATCATATCACCTTTTTTAACAAGCACTTTCCACACATTACCTGCCATATTTGAATTTATTATAGTCACTTCTTACACTCCTCCTTTGAGCTTAGTTAATATACTTCCCTAGAAATTGGGTTGTTGTATTTCCTGCTTTAAATTCTGGATGCCCAATGACTTTCAGGAGCAATGGGATATTTGTTTTTATTCCTGTTATCTCGTAATTTTGCAATGCCTTAATTAGTGAAGAAATTGCATCGTCACGGGAAGTAGCTGTTACAATTAATTTTGCAATCATTGGATCATAGAAGGGAGTTACAACAGATTCGCATTGTATAGCTAATTCATGCCTAATTTGTTTACCGCTTGGAAGATTAAGTGAAGTAATTTTACCTGGTGATGGTAAAAAGGTAACCGGATCTTCGGCATAAATTCTCACCTCAATTGCATGCCCTAAGAGTTGAATTTCTTGCTGCGTCCACCTTAATTTTTCATTGGCAGCTATGCGGATTTGTTCCTCAACAAGATCGAGCCTGGTCACCTCTTCGGTCACAGGGTGTTCAACTTGAAGACGAGTATTCATTTCCAAAAAGTAAAAATTCATATTATCATCAATTAAAAATTCTACAGTACCAGCATTTATATAATGAATAGCCTTTGCTGCGGTAACAACTGTTTCACACATGGCTTGTCGAGTTTTATCATCTAAAAAATGAGATGGGGCTTCTTCGATAATTTTTTGATGTCTTCTTTGAATTGAACATTCCCGTTCACCTAGGGTAATAGTATTACCATGTGCATCTGCTAGTACTTGTATTTCAATATGACGTGGGTTTTTGATCAATTTTTCAATATACATCTCGCCGTTTCCAAAAAACATTTGAGCACGTTTTTGATTTCCTTCAAACACTTTAGCTAACTCAACTTGTGCATTCACAACTTGCATACCAATTCCACCGCCACCTGCAACTGCTTTGAGCATGACCGGATAACCAATTTTCGCAGCAAGCACTTCTGCTTCTTCAACAGTTGTTACTGCTTGTTCCGAACCAGGTACAATCGGAACACCCGCCCCCTTCATAACAGTTCTTGCTTTTACTTTTTCTCCCATCTGCTCAATAACGTCAGGAGATGGGCCTATAAATGTAACTCCTGCGTCCTTACAACGCTTGGCAAAGCCAGCATTTTCACTTAATAATCCATATCCTGGATGTATTGCTTCCGAACCGGTTCTTTTGGCAATATCTATTATTTTCTCAGCTTGTAAATAACTTTCATGAACACGGGGACCTCCAATACAATAACTTTCATCAGCAAAGGAAACGTATGGTGCATCTTTATCAGCCTCTGAATAAACTGCAACTGTTTCAATCCCCATTTTTTTGCATGTACGGATAATACGCGCTGCAATTTCACCCCTATTTGCAATTAAAATTTTTGAAAACAAACAGAGCCCACCTTTCATTGCGTTAACAGTTCGCTTTACCACTGACTCTTCTACCTTTAAACGCAATTAGCATCCAATTTGCCTTGCAATGATTAAACGTTGTATTTCAGAAGTACCCTCCCCAATTTCCATTAATTTCATATCTCGAAGATATCGCTCTACTTCATATTCTCGCATATATCCATAACCGCCATGAATTTGGATAGCTTGATTACATGCACGAAACCCTGCTTCAGACGCGAATAATTTTGCAAAAGCAGCTTCCTTTGTAAAGGGTTTTCCGTTATCCTTTAACCATGCAGCTTTATAAACCATATTTCTAGCTAGCTCAATTTCCATTGCCATATCTGCTAATTTAAATTGAATTGCTTGGAATTTAGCTATAGATTGACCAAATTGCGTCCGTTCCTTTGCATAGCTCAATGCCTTTTCATAAGCTGCTTGCGCAATTCCAACAGCTAATGCTCCAATTGATATTCTTCCACCATCTAATGTATACAAAAATTGTTTAAAGCCACCTGTTGGATCTCCCAAAACATTTTCCTTCGGTACACGTACATCTTCAAGTATTAGTTCTGACGTATTTGAACCACGGACACCCATTTTTTCGTAAGGACTTGTAATCTTAAATCCATTAGAATTAGTTGGGACTATCAATGCTGATATTATATTTTTTCCACGTGAATCTTTACCTGTCACCGCTGTTACAGTAACCGTTTTGGCATAACCTGCATTTGTTATCCAGCATTTTTCACCATTGATAACATACTCATCCCCATCAAGTACAGCCTTTGTCCTAGTGCCCCCTGCATCAGAGCCTGCATTTGGCTCAGTTAATCCAAAGGATGCAAGTGTTTCACCTTTCGCTAATGGTACGAGATATGTTTGTTTCTGCTGTTCAGTTCCAAAATAAAAAATCGGACTAGCACCTAATGAAACAGCAGCTGCGTAACTTAGTCCAGTGCTTCCACATGCCTTTCCGATTTCTTCAACAGCAATTGCATATGATAAAGTATCTCCTCCCGAGCCACCATACTTTTCTGGAAAAGGAATCCCTAACAGACCTAATTGCCCCATTTGTACAAATGTGTCTAAAGGAAATTCTGCTGTTCGATCGACATGATCCGCTTTAGGCTTTACTTCTTTCTCAGCAAATGCGCGCACCATGTCACGAATCATTTGTTGCTCTTTTGTTAGTTCAAAATTCATCTGATTGTCCTCCAATCTTTAAATCATGCACTAACGAATTTAGCCCGATTCTTTGATAGTAAATATGTGTTTAACCAGAGTTAACCCACGCAATAAAAAAAACTGTTCATAAAGAACAACATAATAAATATCGTTCGTTCTATATTTTATGAATCGCATTTTACAATATGATTCAGAGAATCAAAAAGAAACTGTCTAATAGAAAGTGTAGTTTAATTACAGTGACATCTTTCCTATCAGACAGTTCAAAATAGTGAACTACGAATTATTAAGCATCATCGGCATCCTTAAATAATTGTTTCTTTCCCCACATGCCGAATTTAAAATACAAAAATGCAATGATGCTGCTAATGATAAAACTTACACCCATTCCATAGGGAATTCCTTTATCTCCAAGTATTTTTGCAAAAATATAAGTAAGCGGATATCGTAAAATCCAAAAGGAGACAATATTCAGAATAAGGACTTGGAACATTGCACCTGATGAGCGAACAATGCCATTTAATATAAAATTAATACCTAGGAAGGGATAAAAAAATGCTACAATTTGCAAATATGTCGTACCAAATTCTACAGCCTCAGGGTCTTGAATAAATAGTTGTATTCCATAGCGAGCAAAAAGCACAATCAATATAGCAATAAATAGCATAATAGACAAATTAAAAATAACACCAAAATACGCTATTTTGTAGACACGGTCCCATTGGTTCGCGCCAATATTTTGACCTGCCATGCTATTAACAGCAGTACCCAGCGCCATAGCCGGCAACATTATAACACTATCAATTCGTTGTGCCGCACCAAAACCTGCAACAATATGTTCTCCAAATGATGTCACTACACTCATAATAGCTAACATTCCTGCGGAAATCACCATCATTTGTAATCCTGCTGGAATTCCTAACTTTAAAATTAACAACACTTCATGTTTTCCTGGCTTATACGGCATTGAAAATGGCACTAGTTTGTTTCGTAATACATAGCTGATGCCATACAGAAAAGCAAAGCCTTGTGAAAGAATAGTTGCGTATGCAGCACCATCAATTCCTAAATTTAGAGTTGAAATAAAAATTGGATCTAGAATTGCATTTAAGACCACTGATAAAAGGACAAAACGCAAAGGGGTTTTACTATCACCAAGTGAGCGCAAAACAGTTCCAATAAAGTTATAACCAAATAAAAAAATAATTCCTATAAAATTAATTTGCAAATAACTTGTAGCTTGAGGAATCATCTCTAGTGGAGTTCCGAGCCACACAAGTATAGTTTCAGAAATAAGAAACCCTAAAGCACCAAGCAATAAAGCAAGCGTTAATAGGATGATTACAAAAGCATTTAAATAATTGCTAATTCCTTTCTCATCGTCCCTGCCCTTTTGTTGCGATAATATTGTTAATGTTGCTGTATTGATTCCAATTACAAACGACAAAATCGTAAAAATAATCGTACTTGCTACTGCCGCCGCACCAATAGCGTTTGCACCCAACAAATTACCAATCCATAGGCTATCGATGAACTGATAAGAGACCTGCAATAAATTTGTGAATAGTATAGGACCGGAAAATAAAATCAACTGTTTGAATATATTTCCGTTCGTAAAATCTTGTTGTTTCATATATATCCCTTTTCTTTCTTGGTAACTGTGAACAAACCTAATAAGCTACATTGTATCAATATTTTCCAATCTTAGGTATTAATATGGCTCAGATTCATTTGTTTCTAAATGAAAACGAATAAATACCTTTAAAATTCCTAAAAATAAACTAGATATAAGGAGGGGTAACATGTCGGAAAAGACTAAAAGCGATATGAAGTGGTGGCAATTATCACTGTTTGGAGTTGGCGCTACAATTGGAACCGGTTTCTTCTTAGGAACAAGTATTGGAATTAGAATCAGTGGTCCTGCTGTATTACTTGCTTTTCTCGTTGCCGCATTAGGAACTTATTTTGTATTTGATGCGCTCGCAAGAATGACATCCACTGATCCTCAAAAAGGTGCATTTCGAACCTATGCAAAAAAAGCATTTGGACCATGGGCTGGTTTTACCAGCGGATGGATTTATTGGTCCTCCGAACTATTAATTATGGGGAGCCAATTAACGGCATTATCTATTTTTACTCGGTTCTGGTTTCCTGACGTCCCTTTATGGGTATTAGCAACAGCTTATGCTATTCTCGCACTTATCGTGTTGCTTATTGGCGTAGAAGGCTTGAATCGCGTAGAGAATTTATTTGCCATAATTAAAATTGCTGCCATCATAATGTTTATAGTTATTGCGTCATTAGGGTTATTTGGTGTGCTTGGCCGGCAACCCGATCCTAATGTACCCACAACTATGAATGCATTAATCCCTGTTGGCATTATGGGGTTATGGTCAGGATTGATTTATGCCTTTTATGCATTCGGTGGTATCGAGGTAATGGGTTTAATGGCAAGTCGATTAAAAAACCCAAAAGAAGCTCCTAAAGCCGGTAAAGTTATGCTATTACTTTTAACCATCATATACTTACTTGCTGTTGGACTAGCGCTAACACTAACTCCATGGCGCAAGTTTACATCTGATGAAAGTCCATTTATATTTGCACTAGATCAATTCAACATAGCGTTTGTACCCCATGTATTCAATGCTGCATTAATAATTGCAGGATTTTCAACAATGGCAGCTGCATTGTATGCGATCACAACTATACTAGTGACATTGGCTGAAGATCATGATGCACCAGCTATATTTGCAAAAAAAGGAATATTAAAAGTACCCACCTTCGCTTTATTATTAATCATTATCGGATTAATTGCTTCCATTGTAACGGCTCTAGTCCTACCAGGAAAAATTTATGAATATATCACTACAGCAGCGGGACTTATGCTACTGTACAATTGGCTTTTTATCTTGGCATCCGTTGGTAGAATTATAAAACTAACCAGCTTGGGCAGAATCAAACAAGCAGTAGGCATGATTTTAATACTAGCTGCAGTTACAGGAACAATATTGGAAGATACAACAAGACCAGGATTCTTTATAAGCCTTAGCTTTGTTTTATTAATAGGTCTTATTTCTTTTGTTAAGCAAAAGAAGAGTAAAAAGAATAAAGAAACAGAAAGAAGTAGTTTATTTGAACCAGAACCGGTTTAAGATCAGCTTATTAACAGCTTAAAGGCTTGGTAACCGAAATAAATGCCAAATAAAATAAGACAAACACCCGATAACAGTGAAACCATTGTTAAACCGCGATTTGTTAAGAATCGTCGAAAAACACTTGCAGCACTAGCCATCGCTATATCCCAAATAAGTAGACCTATAAATATTGCAGAACTATACAAAATTAGTTTACTTGGCCCGTATGTAACTGTTGTTTGCGCTAACACTGAACCATAAATTCCTAACCAAAATAAAATCGATAATGGATTGGTTAAGGACATAAAAAAACCAGAGAAGAAAGTTTTAAGTTTGGATTCGTCTTCGCGACGATTATTCACTAAATTTATTTTATTTGCACCATATATACTTTCAATTCCGGAATATAAAAGGACAAAGCTTCCAAACAGCCAAAGAAATGTTTTCATAAATGGTGTTGAGATAAACTGTACAACACCTAAATATACGATTAGCATATAGATGGCATCGGCTACAACGGCCCCTACACCAACTAGCCATGCATGAAGAAATCCATATTTAATTCCTTTATCCAATTGTGCTGCATTAATGGGCCCAATTGGTGCTGCTAACGATAAGCCCAATAAAATATAGCTAATAAACACATTCATAGGTAAATCCCCTTTTCACGACTTTTTCAAAAACAACTCATCTATCCATTCATATTCAGGTTGTCTACGTTGTACAACCTCTACTTGGAATTTTAAAAAAAGTCGCGAAAAACATTAATAATTGATATTTGCATATTTCACAGGTTTATAGGGAGGTAATATATTTATTATGAAAACAACTACTCAAGTCAATGATGTTGTACATTGCGTACAAAAAGCCCATGATGCTCTACTGCATGCACAAAGTAATGAAGATTTACAACATTTTCAAATAGCCCAACAACAGTTACAGCTTGCCCAACAAATGATAACTGGAGTAGACATTGAAACCATATCAGAGGAGCAGCGTTCAAATTTTCTACATGCAAAAGAGCTATTTAGACATCTTCAAGAAACAGCACGTGCGTTACAATGAGAACTAAAATAACTTGTTTTCAGAACATAAAAAAAGGGATACCTAATCGTATCCCCAATTTACAGTGCTTTATCAATTAATACATCTCTAGTCTCTGCTACCCATGTAACAGTTGCACCAAGTGCCTCACCTACAAAGCGTAACGGAACTAAAGTTCTTCCAGCGATTATTTGCGCGGGTACGTCAATCTCTTTTGATACACCATTTACTGTGGTATTCTTTGAATTAGCCTTAAGCCAAATAGAAGCATGACTTGTTCTTGCTGTAATTTCTCCCGTTTCAGCATCCCAGTTTACCACAGCCCCAAGTGCTTCAAAAATCCCACGCATTGGTACTAAAGTTGAACCAGATTGAATGATAGGTACTTGGTCAAACACTTGATGCTCACCATTAATATAAACTTCTATATCTGTAGGATTACTTACAGCCACTGTAGGATTAAGCCATGTTTTATATGCAGTCCAAATCGAGGTTGATTCCTGACCTAAACTCCAATTAGCTGTTCCTTTTAGATTATATTGATTTACATATGTTAATTTCTTTTGGAGAGTTTGATCATTATCGAACCAAAGTTCATAATCCCCAGGTGTTAATGGATCTTTCCAACTAAATAATTTAAATGGTGAATCTGTTTCTGAAATCGTAAATTTAGCAACCATGCTTGCTTTTTCTGGCACATACTCTGACCTTCCGCCAAATTGATTTAAAAGTGCGGCTGATTTTGACATCCAAACACTTTCACCTAAAAATCCACTACCAGCTATAACATCGTCACTTTTCCACATTCTTCCGTAAAAAGGAATTCCTAATACAATTTTATTACTTGGTACATTTTCCTTTAATGCGTACTGAATCGATTTTTCAATAAACTCACTGCTTGCTACTGGACCAGGAGTTTTACTGCCACGATAGCTTTCGTCATAGGCCATAATAATCAAATAATCAGCATATTTAGCGAGTGCATTGTAGTCATAACTTCCGTTCCAACCTATTTTAGACTCTTTAGGATTAGCAGCGACTGCAACAGACAACTCTTTACCGACAGGCATTTTGCTCTTTAAGGTTTTAATGAATTCTGTAAAAGCGTCCCGTTCAGTATGTGACAAACCTTCAATATCAATATTAACCCCATCTAAATTATTTTTATGTACTTGTTCGACTATTTTAGTAGATAATACATCCGCATTTTTCAACGCATTCAATCCGGATTCTTTATCCCAATGATTACTTAAAAAAGGTACGACTTTAATATTACGGTTATGCATCTCTTTAATGAAATTACCGTCAAAATTTGCAGTAATAATAAGATCGCCAGTCTTAGATAAATCAAAGTAATTAGGTGATACAATGTTAATGCTATTATTAGCGCGATCAACATGTTTTATATATTCATTCTTTGAAATTGAATAAATATATGAAAAATTAACTTTTTCAGCTGCGTATCCTTTTTCTACATTGACCAAAACTATTAAACTCATTATTAGTAATAGTAAGGCAAGTTGTTTAGAATATCTATGCATATCTATTCCCCACTTTCTTCTAAATTTTAAAATTACATCTTTACCACTCCTTTAATTCGACACATTTCTTTGTTTTCCTTTAAATATAAAAAAGGAAGCAGTCATTATGACAATACTTCCTTCTACTAGATAATGGTTATGTAATAATTTTAGAATTGTTTTTTAAAAGAATTTTGCTTGAGCATTGCAGCATAGGCTTTTTCGATAATATCGGTTAATACATCTGCTTTATAAACTCTCCCAAATTTAGTGTTTTGCTCATAATAAGTTACGATTTCATCTAGTCTTTGTGAAGTCTCTTTTGTGACTCTAAGATTTAATTGGATTCGTTCGTGTTCAGCCATAATCTGGTCTCCTTATAAATGATAGTACATGCTAGCAAATTGATATCACATTACTATCATATACTATCTTTGGTGAATTTTGTTGTTCTTTTCTATTAAACTTACAAAATAAATATAAATTTGTAAATAAATGTAGATTAAAATAGTTAACATTATATAAAAAAAACCAACCACATAATGTGATTGGCATAATTAACAATTTAAGCACGATTACTTAACTTGAGCGATTGCTTTATCGATATCTGCTCTGATTGCTGTTAATGTTGTATAGTTTACTTGAGCCTCAGTGTTATTGACTGTTTCTGTTGGGAAGTTGTTGACGAACGCTTCAGCTACGGCAATTTGCTGAACTGCTGAAAGCTTGTTATACGCATCATAGTCTACTGCTTCTAAAGCTGCATCCATTTCAGAAATTGTCGCTTCAATACCTGCATTGTTCACAGCTGAAAGCATGGTGTTGCGTGCTGAAATTTGTGCTGTGATCGCATCTACAACTTCTTCAACTGAGTTGAATTCAGTTTTTGTTTCTACTATAAGCTCAGCTACTTCTAACTTTGCAGTTGTAGATAGGTCAATATAAGCTGTTACCTCTGTTGTGAAGTCTGCCATGCTTACGCCAGCCACTGCTAGTTGATCTAATTCAGCTTTCATTGCTGTTACAGATGTTACGTCGTTGATTTCAACTAAAGCATTTTCAGCTGTTACAACATCTTTAACCGCTGCTACTTTTTCAGCTTTTTGGTCATTTGTTAACTCTGAAGTTGTTGTGATGTCAGCTACGATGGCTGCTAATAAGTCTTTTTCAGCTAGATAGTGTGCTTTGTTTGCTTCAACTAAGTTGTTTAATGTTAAAGAGTTGTCTTGTAATAACTCGAATAATTGATCTGCAGTCGTTGCTGCGTTCGCTAATGCCGTATTGATTTCGGCTAATGCATTCGTTGGGTTGTTCACAAATGCGATCACGCCTTCAACATCTGCTTGTGTTTCGATTGTAGCGCCGACAAGCTCTGTTAAATAATCTTCTAATGACTCTTCAACTACAGTGTCCATATCAAATGCATCTTGCGTTGTTTTAGATACATCCGCTAGCTTTTGGAAGGCTGCTTTCACATCTGCAGTTGATGCATCTTCGTTTAATGCCGCGATTGCGTCTACTGCGTCTGCAATGGCTGCAGTATGAACATCTTTAAAAATCTCGATGATTTCAGTGATTTCATTTTTATCAGCCGCAGTTGTTACAGCTGCTAAGGCATGACGGTATTCTTTTAAAAGCGTATCGTTGATGATGTCCGTGTCGAAATCTTCGTTAAGATCTGCGTATGCTTGTAAAGCATTCATTAATTTCGCATTTGTGTTCGCAGCTGTAATGTTAATTAATGCTGCATGTAATTCTAATGTTTCAATGCGGTCCGCTTTGGCTGTTTCTTTCTTTTCTTCGTCATCTGCTTTGATAAAGTCTTCTACAAGCTCGATTGCGTCTTCCACATCTTCAGCATCTAAACCAGCTACTGCTGCTGTGATGGCTGCATCCACTTCAGTTTCATTCACTGTGTCGATCATGTTTTGAAGAAGTTCATATGTTGCTTCTACTTCACCATCTAATGCAGGTAGTGCTGCTTGATATTCAACGATCCAATCCGCATTCACACGATCAAAGTTATGAAGAGCTGCTAATAATTCTAATTGGTTCGTGCCTGCATCTTTAACCGCTTTAACTGCATCTTCTTTATCACTTAAAGATACGATATCTTGGTTTACATCGTTAATGATAGCTTGGATTTTCGCCACTGAATTCTTCTCATCTTCATCTGCAGCGTTTAATGCTTCTTGATATTTCACAATGTTATCAGATTTTACGTTGTTGAAGTATGAAGAAGATAACGCTTCGTATAATTCTACTTGATTAGATGCTTCGTTTACTTCTTTAACTGCTGCAACGGCTGCCGTATCAAATTCAACGCCGCCGACTACCCACATACCGTTAGCCACTTCGTCTAATTCTTTTTCAAATGTGAATGAAATTTCAGTATCACCGATTTCAAGGTTCACTGGCTTCACCGCAACTTCGTTACCATTTGGATCTAAAACTGTAATCGTTACATCTTCGCGTGCTTCTTCCACTTTAGGGAATACTACATCTACACCCTTTGTTGTAACGGCTGTAACTGCATCCACTTGTTTCACAAGTGCTGCAAAGTTTACGCCTTGTGCTACCATTGTTTTGTGTAAGAATGCTGCTGTATCTTGACGAGTTAACGTTGCCATTGGCGCAAATAATGTTTTCGCTTCGTTTACACCTGAAACAATGTTTGCATCAACAAGTGCTGCAATCGCATTTTTAGCCCATTCTGCACCTTGCATGTCTGTAAACTTTAAGCTTTCGCCATTACCGTACTCATAACCGAATGCTTTAACTAATAATGATGCCATTTCTGCACGGTTAATCACGCGATCTGGTTCGAAACCTAATTTTGTACCGTTCATTTTGCCTGCTTCCGCTAATGCCGCGATCGCCTTGTAATATTTATGTGAAGTTGGAACATCCGCAAATCCTGGATTTTCAACATTTTCCATATCTAAATTTAAAGCTCTAGCGAAGTATAAGGCAACTTCTCCACGCGTAACTTCACCATCTGCACGTACTGTTGCATCGGCATCAATAACACCGTAGTTTACTAGATCTTGTAATGAATCTTTCATCCAATCTGGCGTGTTTGTCCAAGCTGCTCCTGCTGCTGGTGCGACTGCTGATACGACAACTGCTGCTCCTGCTGCTGCTGTTACAAACTTGTTGATTTTCTTAGATTGGTTAGTCATATATAAAATTCCTCCTAGTATGGTTGGATTTATTTTTTCTTCAATTTGAATAAATGAAATTAGTTATATTTGATAAAATCGATCTATTTAGTATGTTTTAACTTACTATATTACTATAACATTCTATCAATCAATCATTCAATAGTAACTCATTACCAATTAATTTACAGTTGATAAAATGATACTGTGTAGATCAAAAAATGGCCATAAAAAAAACTTTGAAATAAAGCTGTTTTTCAAAAGCTCGACTTCAAAGTTGATGTGACTGCCTTACAAATACTATTAAAACATCTTACGGCAATGTTCTCAATACCAATTTTCTTCCAATTAGATATTTAAGTTATTTCGATATATCTTCAGAACTACTAAAAGCGGATTTAGTATAAGCTCATACTTTAGTTAGGTTCATCTACCAAACCCTATTGAAACGGCACAAAAAATCCAATAGCGGAGACTTTTTATGCCGTTTGCGATGGTAATTGGATATTAAAGGTAGTTCCTTTACCGACTTCACTTTCGATAAAGACAGTACCATTATGGCTTTCAATTATTTTAAAGCTCACCATTAAGCCTAAACCATTTCCTTCCTTCTTAGTTGTAAAGAATGGCTCACCCAGTTTTTTTAATTTGTCTGCTGGAATTCCTACACCTGTATCTCGAATCGAAATGTCCACATGACCATCTTCTGCAGTAGTTGTTACAATAAGATCTCCACCACTAGGCATGGCTTCCATTCCGTTTTTAATGAAGTTCAGAAATACTTGTTTTAAACTATTTTCATCACAAATGACATGAATATCATCTGTATTAGATTCAAACTTTAAATAAATTTGCTTTTTTCTAGCTTCAAACTCAAGTAAAGAAATTGTATTCCTAATGATAGGAACAATGTTTTTGTTTTCAAGTTTTACATTTTTAGGTTTAGCCAACAACATAAACTCTTCAACAATTAAATTAACCCGTTCTATTTCATCTAAAATAATGTCGAAAAACTCAAGTCTTTGTTCATTCAATTCATCCATTCGAAGAAATTCAGTGTAGCCCTTCATAGATGTAAGAGGGTTTCTAATTTCATGGGCAACACCCGCAGCTAGCTGTCCTACAGCAGCCAACTTATCTTGGCGATGTAGCATATCTTCCGTTTTTTTACGTTCAGTAATATCATTCCGAATCGATAGGTACTGATATGGTTTACCTTGCTCATCTAAAAATGGAATAATTGTTGTATCCACCCAATAATAACTTCCATCTTTTGCTTTATTTCGAATTTCACCTTTCCATACTTCACCATGCCCTATTGTTTTCCACAGATTTTTGAAAAATTGCTTAGTATGGTAATTCGAATTTAATATTTTATGGTCCTGCCCAATTAGTTCCTCACGATCAAAACCGGAAATTTCACAGAATTTATCATTTACACTTGTTATAATTCCGCGATGGTCAGTAAAGGCAACAATGGATGATTGATCAAGTGCAAATTTTATATCACTTAGCTCTTTTAATGTTGATTTGAGTTGATCTACAGCTTGTTTTCTATCTGTAATATCACTACGGATTGCTACATATTGATAGGGCTTCCCTTTTCTATTTAAAAAAGGTATGATCGTTGTGTCCATCCAATAATAACTACCATCTTTTGCTTTATTCCGAATTTCACCCTTCCATACGTTACCTTCACCAATTGTTTTCCACAGATCTTTAAAAAATTCTGGTGGATGATAGCCTGAATTTAAAATTGAATGTTTATTACCAAGTAACTCTTCACGTGTATACTTTGACTTTTCAACAAATTTATCATTAACATACGTAATTATACCTTTTGCATCAGTAACAGCTACAACAGTTGAAACATCCAGTGCAGCTTGAATATCTTTTAAGTAGGTATTACTACTCGCTAATCTGTTACCAACGATTGTGCTAGATGCTATCAATCCAGTAATAACAAATATACATACGAACAGTACTAGATAAAATACAAAGGTTTCAGATAAGAAAATTTGATTAGGCTGACTATCAATATAAGTAATTGTTAAGGCACGGTTAAATAAGAAATGACTTTGAATAATTGCAATTGAAACGATAAGTGCACTCAAAGGTTTTAACCAGGTATGATTTCTTTTGAAGATATTCTTTGCATAAAATAATACCCATATAGTAAAAAGAAATGCCCCAAATATTAAAAGTGACGATACTGCAATAATCAGCGGATTATAGGTAATTGTCATATTGATCGCATACGTACTTATAAAATGACTAGATAAAAATGCAAGTGTTACAAGAAAGCTTCCAAATAATAAATTAGGAAATTTCAACTCCTGATGACTTACTGCGTAAAAGCCTAAACCTGAAAATGCAATGCTTAATATCATAGAAAGTACAACAAGTGGTATATAAAATGAAATAGATTGCTGTGTTTCTATAGATAACATTCCAAAGAAATTCATAATCCAAATTCCAATTCCTAAGGAAAAAGCAGCACCAAGAAATAAAAATCGCTTATTCCGTTCAGAAAAACGAAATAGCGAAAATACATCAAATGCTGTATAAGAAGATATTATTGTCAATAAGATTGCAACAGTTATTAATATTGGATTCTGGGATATTAAAATCGTATCCATCTACTATAGATCTCACTCCTTTTTCAAACAATTCCACTACAATTGTAGTGGAATTGCAGGGTGAATGAAAGAATTATTTTTATAAAACAATGCAAAATTTTTGTCATAGGATCTTAGTAAAAGTTTGTCACAAAAAAACACCTTTCATAATGAAAAGTGTCTTCCAATTTAAGGCTCGCTTATTTGTTGAGGTCATTTTTTTCTATATATTCAAATAAAAATGACTGTCCATCACGATAAAATCTCGGATCGTAAAGGCCTAAGTATTGATCATCATCTACAATTACTACAAATGGTGCCCATTCATATAATGTTTTTGCTTCCGGACGTTTCTCAAATAGCACCTCCAAATCTGCTTGTTCATTCGATTGTATTGAATATTGAACTTTATCGTCCGCAAACATAATTGTTTCAATAATATCGATCGTTTGCTCCTGTTTGCCAATAACCGTAAAATGAAACGGAATAAACCCAGCAGATAGTGCAACCTGACTATATTTACTGTCATATTGATTATATATATACAGCCCATATGCAGACTGCACGATAACATGAAGCAGCATAACAATCCACGCTATTTGATAAACTTTATTGGAATTAAACTGTGGTCGTTTTGAAACTATAAAAGCAGTTAAAATAGTAATCCAAAACACAAAATCAATAATCGGTATCGTACCAAAAGTGATTCTTGTATTATAAAAAGGCTCTAAATAACCGGTACCCCAAGCATTAAATAAATCACTAGAGACATGTATAAATACTGCCAAAAGAGAGATAAAGTATATACGCTTATCTTTAATACCGAAAAGAAACCATGAGAGCATAAAAAACAGAAATGCCCATATCGGTGTTAAAAAAACAGAATGGGTAATCCCGCGATGCCACATCTGATATAATCCCTCTGTGTCCCAAAATTGTGAGATTACGTCGATATCCGGTATTTGACTAGCCCCGATAGAAGACAACAACAACGCTCGGTTATATTGTTTTGATTCTTTTTTATTTTTAAATGCACCATAAATAGTGCAGCCAAATAATGTATGTGTAATTGTATCCATCGGTCTTCCTTCCTATTACAAGTGGTTATCTAGAATAAAATAATCTAGAAACTACGATACCAATTGCGCCAATTCCTATAAATAATATGGCTCTAATTACAATCGAAACCATAAATAAATCAATTAATACGACTTTAAATAAAGCTATAAATAAAACGCCCAATCCCACTAAACGTACATTTTTGTTGTTTTTGTTTATTCCCACAATCACGACTCCAACTGCAAGGATCGCCCAAATAAACGAAATCGTCATTTGGATCACATTCTCACTCACACCTTGGAATATAAGCGGTACTAATATAGTAGTATAGCGCAGCCAAATATAAACATTGGCTAAAGCTACACCCCATTTAGCTCCTTTAAGTTTAGGTTCGTTTTTAATAGTGCCAAAGAGAATATAACCAAGAGTAAATAATACTGTAATCCATATTAGAGAATTTGTTGAAAAAAAACTTAAAACAGATGTTTCGATGCTTACCAAAAAGGCGGCTAAATAAATGATACTTCCGGTTAATTTTTGAAAAACGGACTTAAAGTACCATCCAAGATAAAGTAATGCTGTTCCTTCTACCAATACAATCAATAAAAGCCAATCATCATCAAGTATATAAGACATAGAAATGAGTAATGACAAAGAAGCAACGACAGACATGATGACCATTTTTTCTTTATTTTTATTATAAAATAACACTGTCAACAGTAAAAAAAGCACTGTCAGTACAAAAGAAAACCACTGTGCAAATAACCTGTCAAGTACAATTGTAACCCAACCCATAGTTAACATAAAACTTGTTAGTAAAATTGTTATTTGTTGTTTCATATAAATGGTTTTTCTTAAAAACATAAGGTTGATAAACAAAAACTGTGTAATAGTACCATAGGCTAATGTTTGAATTGTGTAGCTATCTAATGTAAATGTGGTGACTAACGAAAAAGCGAAAAATGTTAAATGTAATGTAAAAAAGGACATAAAATACAAATAGATATACTGTTTTCGTAATGATAGATATAATAGTACAACAAATAAGATCGTCTCATAAAGCGTAAATAGCCAACTATTCGGCTGATTACTTTCAACTAGGAAAGGAACAAAATACCCGCCTAATGCAATAAAGATCCCTAAAGATTGTGAGTTATATTTAATCGATTGGTTTAAACCTAATGCTAGCCAAATAATGTTTAATAAAAAAGCAAAAATACTAGGGATCAACCAATACAATACATTTGCAGCGAAAGTTGTAAAAATTAAAATTGAGAAGGCTCCTCCAAATAGAACGATCCCCAGCTTCTCTCGTTTCTCTTTTATTTGTTTATAACCCATCATGCTAAGAAGCATGCCTACTATATATCCAATCAATATTCTAACACTCGGCGTTATGATTCCAAAGTCAATCGCAACTTTAAATCCCCAAAGTACTCCCAGTAACAATACAATCATAAAAATCCGTGGTAGCCAAGTTTGGGTTAATTGTTTTTCAAAATCTATCTTATCTTTTTGTTCGGATTGGGTGGCAGTTGGTACTTTTCGTTTATGTATATGTTTGTTAGATTTTTCGACTTCTATTGGTGCTATATTATGTGTTTGTAGTGCTGATCTAAGTTCACGTATTTCATACTCTAACGTTTCAACCTTTTTTTCTAATAAATCAATCCGCTCATCCTGATTCAATATCTCACATCCTTAAATAAAAAAATATAATGACTATCTTCCCGCTATTTTAACAGATATGTCTTCCTTCAGGAAACTTTTTACAACCTCAACTTTATTCAAACGTTGACAGGATATATTAATTTTAATTTGTGTAAGCTAATGAAAAGACATGGATCAAGGGTGATTAGTTTTGAAATTATTTCTAAAACATGAAATAAAAAAAACGGCAGGCAAATACGAAGTGTTTCTTTTTATAAACAAGAAAAGCGAAGCAATAATTAATCTTACAGATGATAGTAACAATATGATTAAGAAAAGTGCGTTAGATTATATTTTTGAAAAATTAGACTTTCTTCCAATTCGTGTTGTTAGAATTATGATTGGTCCTGTTCCCTATTTTTCATTTGCTTTGAACAAAGATAAAGAGCCGTATAATTTATCCAAAGTGTAAAAGGGAAAAACAACAATTGCTAATATGGAAAAACGCCTAGTAACCACATTATATTGTTAATAGGCGTTTTTTTTAATTATTCATTTACAAAGTAACGATATACCTTGATTCTTAACCACTTGCTAAATCGCCAAATCATCATCGTCCTTCTTATCGTCCTTTTTATCATCAAAAAAGCCCATTTTATTAAATACAAACATAATCGCACCGACAAACAGTACAGAAAAAATCCAGCCAAATGTTCTCATTACAACTAGAATTTTATCAAAGCCGTCTACTCCATATTTATAGATAAGCCAAATTTTAAGTCCACTTTCTAGAACATCTCTTAAAATTAAGAAAGCTGTTAGCCACTGAAAATATTTAAAGTACTTTGGCGAGCGATACTTTTTGAAACTCTCCTTACGAGGAGTACCCTGTACATAAGCAGCATCAATTAAAAAATACATGACTAATGGCTTTTTAATAATAATAGTCAGTAATAAAAATGCGATCATCCCAAAATTGAAATAAATACCATTCCATAGCATCCACTCTGCAGAGTCACTCATTAAATCCAAGATGGTATTAATGATCAAAGAAGACATGATATATAAACCAGTAACGTTAAATTGTCGATCATTAAAGAAATTCCATATTGTATAAATAAAGCCAGGCACGGTTGATAATAGCATGGCGTAGTAATCACCTAAAGGAGCGCGTCCATATTTCCAAATGACGATCGGTAATATAATATAACAAAGAATCTCAAGGATTGGTTTGAATTTTTTCATGTTAACTCCTTTATAAAAAAATTTAACATAACATATAACATTATAGTATGAATCCCTTATTAAAAGAAGAAAAACATGATTCTAAAGGAACCATGTTTTTCTATTAACCAACATTTAATTAGATTTTCATAATTCCGCCCATGCTAGCATTTGTAACAAGTTTAGAATAGCGAGCTAGATAACCAGTTTTAACTTTTGGTTCAAACCCTTTCCAGTTTTCTTTACGCTTATTCCATTCTTCTTCTGGTACATCAACGTTCATTGTACGTGATTCAATATCGATTACTACATGGTCGCCATTTTGAACAAAAGCAAGAGGTCCACCTTCTGCTGCTTCAGGTGACGCATGTCCAATGGATAGGCCGCGAGATGCACCAGAGAAACGGCCGTCTGTTACAAGGGCAACCTTCGCACCTAAGCCCATTCCAACGATTTGAGATGTTGGCGCAAGCATTTCAGGCATACCCGGTCCACCTTTTGGTCCTTCATAACGAATGATCACAACATGACCTTCCTTTACATGGCCGTTCGCAATTCCATGTAATGCTTCATCTTGTGAATCAAATACAATTGCAGGTCCTTCATGGCGAGTAATACCAGCTTGTACACCACCTGTTTTGATAATTGCACCTTCTGGAGCAAGGTTACCAAATAGAACAGCAAGGCCACCTTTTTCAGAATATGGCTTATCAATAGGGTAAATAACATTGTGGTCTTTGATATCATGCCCAGCAATATTTTCGCCCAAAGTTTTACCAGTAACCGTAATAGTATCTAAATGTAATGCGCCTTCTTTCTTTGAAAGCTCATTTAAAACAGCTGATACGCCGCCTGCTTCATGAAGATCTTCAATATGCCAATCACTTGCAGGAGCAAGCTTAGAAAGATGTGGTACACGCTCTGCTACTTCGTTAATGCGTGAGATAGGATAATCAATCTCTGCCTCATGTGCCAATGCAAGCGTGTGTAGCACCGTATTTGTAGATCCACCTAAAGCCATATCTAATGCAAAAGCATTATCGATTGCTTTTTCAGTCACGATATCGCGTGGTTTAATATCTTTTTTAATTAATTCCATTAATTGTGTAGCTGAACGCTTAACGAACTCTTTACGTTCTGGAGCTACAGCCAAAATAGTTCCGTTACCAGGTAACGCTAAACCTAATGCTTCTGCTAAACAATTCATTGAGTTTGCAGTAAACATACCTGAACATGATCCACATGTAGGACAACCAAATTGTTCAAGCTCTTGTAAGCCTTCATCACTTAGTTGACCTGCTTGGTGTGCGCCAACGGCTTCGAATACTGATGATAAAGAAACTTTTTTACCTGTACTTGTTGTACCAGCCTTCATAGGCCCACCACTTACAAATACAGTAGGGATATTTAAGCGTAAAGCAGCCATCATCATTCCTGGTGTGATTTTATCACAGTTTGGAATACAAACCATTCCGTCAAACCAATGTGCAGCAACTACTGTTTCTACTGAATCAGCAATTATTTCACGGCTTGGAAGAGAATAACGCATGCCAATATGTCCCATTGCAATTCCGTCATCTACACCAATTGTATTAAATTCGAAAGGTACGCCACCTGCTTCGCGGATCGCATCTTTTACAATTTTACCAAATTCTTGTAAATGAACATGACCTGGAACTATATCAATATATGAATTACAAACCGCAATAAACGGTTTATCAAAATCTTCCTCTTTTACACCCGCAGCGCGAAGTAGGCTGCGATGTGGTGCTCTGTCAAATCCTTTTTTAATCATATTACTACGTAATTCAGCCAAGATAATCCCTCCAAATATCTATAAAAAGTTGTCAGCAAATTTCGACTAATAGTAATTGTATCATTAATTTTAAAATCAATGAACACTTAATTTAAAAAATTTTTCTAAATTATTAATTACGGTCTACTTTTTTTACTTCCAGTCTTCTAAAAGCCTTATTTTTATCAAGATTTCTAATTCTAAATTACTTGTTGAGAATAACATTTTCTCCCCATGCTTAAACAATATACTAAAACTGATATGAATTCGATAAGTAATCATTACCTATATTCCCAAGCAATTTATTTTTTTAGATAAATATTTCTTATGAAACGTCACTTTATCGCATGTTCTTCTAATTTCTGTTATAATTTGATAGATATCTTATAGTTGGAGGAATTTTAATACATGATTACAGTTAGTAATGTAAGCTTACGATATGGAGATCGCAAGTTATTTGAAGATGTAAACATTAAATTCACACCTGGAAATTGTTATGGCCTAATCGGCGCAAACGGCGCTGGGAAGTCTACTTTCCTTAAAATTTTAGCAGGTGAAATTGAAGCGCAAACTGGTGACGTTTTTATGGGACCAGGGGAACGTCTTGCAGTGCTTAAACAGAACCATTTTGAATATGAAGAGCATGAAGTGCTTAAGACTGTAATTATGGGGCATGCCCGTCTTTATGAAGTCATGCAAGAAAAAGATGCGATTTATATGAAACCTGATTTCACAGATGAAGATGGTATGAAGGCCGCTGAACTTGAAGGTGAATTTGCTGAAATGAATGGTTGGGAAGCCGAATCTGAAGCCGCAATTCTTTTAAAAGGACTTGGAATCGATGAGGATCTTCATACAAAGAAGATGGCAGAATTAACAGGTGGAGATAAAGTAAAAGTCTTATTGGCTCAAGCCTTATTTGGTAAACCAGATGTACTTCTACTCGATGAGCCTACCAACCACCTTGATATTAAAGCTATTAAATGGTTAGAGGAATTCTTAATCAACTTTGAAAATACAGTCATAGTGGTATCACATGACCGTCACTTTTTAAATAAAGTATGTACACATATCGCTGATTTAGACTTTGGTAAAATTCAAATTTATGTTGGTAACTATGATTTCTGGTATGAATCAAGCCAATTAGCTCAAAGAATGGCATCTGATGCTAATCGTAAAAAAGAAGAAAAAATAAAAGAATTACAAGCATTTATTGCTCGCTTTAGTGCAAATGCATCTAAATCAAAACAAGCGACATCACGCAAAAAACTACTAGATAAAATTTCATTAGATGATATCAAGCCGTCATCACGTCGTTACCCATATGTTGGATTTACTCCGGACCGTGAAATTGGAAATGACTTACTATTTGTTGACGGTATATCAAAAACGATTGATGGCGAAAAGGTTCTTGATAATATTAGTTTTACAATGAACAAAGGTGACAAAATTGCGCTTGTTGGTAAAGATGAAATTGCGAAAACAACCCTTTTCAAAATATTAATGGGTGAAATGGAACCAGACAGCGGGACATTCAAATGGGGCATCACGACTTCACAAGCTTATTTTCCAAAGGATAACTCAAAGTTCTTTGAAAATAGCGAATTAAATCTTGTGGACTGGCTTCGTCAATTCTCTCCAAATGATGAAAGCGAGAGTTTCTTACGTGGATTCTTAGGCAGAATGTTATTCTCTGGTGAAGAAGTATTAAAGAAATCTAGTGTATTATCTGGAGGAGAAAAAGTACGCTGTATGCTTTCGAAAATGATGTTAAGTGGTGCGAATGTTTTAGTATTAGATGAACCAACAAACCACCTTGACCTTGAATCGATTACAGCTTTAAACAATGGTTTAATTAGTTTTAAAGGTTCAATTTTGTTTGCATCACATGACCATCAATTTGTAGAAACCATTGCAAATCGCATTATTGAGATTACACCTAAAGGAATCGTCGACAAGCAAATGACATATGATGAATATCTTGAAAATAGTGATATTCAAAAACAACTAACAGAAATGTATGCATAGACTAGAAAAACCATTCGTCTTGATTAGCTCCGAGGGCTAGCGCTGGAGCTGGACAAGTACCTACAAAATTATAGCTTTCTTATTTTTTAAGAGAAGATGAAAAAAAGATGAAGGTGTCTACTCCTTCATCTTTTTTATTCTTTATTTACAGTGCTACATGCTCTTTATTTGTAATAGTGAAACTTTCTCCGTATTTCTTAACTCCTGATGCAGTTCTGATTAACGGGAACTCTAGACCCCAACGGCTAAACCACTCTTTCTTTATTTGATCTTGATATTTGTTTGAGGCCACCATTTCAATTAATTCATGTTCATACAATTCACTTATTTTTTTACTCATTTTATAACACACCTTTTAATTAATTTTATATCAAATGAATCCATTCTCAATTATGGATTCGTATATAGACCATAGCCCGATTTGTGCTTGTTTAAAACGTTAAAATATAATAAATATTAATTAATCTATACTTTTAATAACTAATAAAATTCCGGTATCAATTGAAATAGTTCCTGTCTCCTCAAGAAGGATATTGCTAATTCCAAGAGTTTCACCAATACTGATTGCCGCATTTTCCAATGGATATTTAAATCCCTTAAGTGTGATCCCTTTTACTTCAGAAGTTAAAGGCAGTAGCGATACATGCGTAAAATGCTCTTTATGTATAACAACCTTATTGTTTACAACGAGTATTTCATTTTTATTATCGACAATTTTGCAATTTATATCTGCTGCTAAACTTTTTACTAACAAATGAACATTTGCTAATGAATGGTCAAATCGAGTACCTAATACACCCAGTAAAACAATCTCCGTTGGATTTTTATTTAATGCAAAATCCAACGCTATCTCAGTATCGGTTTTGTCTTTATTAATAGGATCATAATCTTCTATATGATCTGTAGATAACGATATAAGCCTTTTTTCATGTTCACTAACAGAATCAAAATCACCAATTGCTGCATCCATTTTTATATTGTTTTTGTAAAGGAAATAGGCTCCACGATCGACACCGATAATATAATCACCCTCATTTATATAAGAAAGTGCCCAAGCATCTAAATTTCCTCCGCTAAAAATAAGTACTCTCAAAAATGGCCACCTCCCCCTCCTATATATGGAAATTAGATTGCTTTTTGGTTATAAATGATGGTTCACATTAATAGAATAATATATGTTTGCAAAAATAAATTTGACGTATTTAGTAACTTTTTAAAGTTAGGACTCTTTTCACTCTTTGCCCATATAAAATTGAGGTGATTGAGAGATATGTATTACAATCGTCAGGCTCCTTTTTATTCTCCAAGAAATCCTGAGCAAGCTAACCATAATCCGCGAAAAAAGCAAATTACAGTTTTTGGTGAAGGTTCAATCGATGTTGAACCTGATACTGTAAATATTACCATTGGTGTAATGACTGAAAATAGTAGTGCAAGTACCGCACAAACAGAAAATGCAAAAATCACTACTACAATAATGCAATCACTTCAAAATCTTGGAATTCCCTCTACTTCCATTAAAACAGTTCAATATGACATTAACGCGATTTACGATTATGAAGATGGTAAACAAATCTTTAAAGGGTACCGAGTTACACATCTTCTTAGGATTGTTAGCAATGATGTAACACAGGCAGGTAAAATCATCGATACTGCCGTAGCGAGTGGAGCCAATGTAGTAAATAATATTGAATTTACAATTAGCAATCCTGATCAATATTATAATCAAGCTTTAACTATTGCAGTGAAAAATAGTATTCAAAAAGCAAATACTATTTCGAGCACTTTGGGTATAACAATACAACCAACACCATATCAAATTTCTGAAATTACTACCACTGGTCATGCTCCACTTCCACAACAAGTTCAATTTATGGCAAGTGTTGAAACACCGATTTCACCGGGCCAACTAAAAGTGAACGCAAAAATTGAATCGAAATTTGCTATCCAATAACCTTAATTATTTTATCAAAAATCAAAGACGAAGGGGAGTTTTTCCCCAACGTCTTATTTTTTAATCAATTGTCCTCTTGTTACACCTAATTGATTTGTGGCCTTTAACGTTTTCCAAACACTCGTACCAGTTCTTTCACCGTTTAACGCCTCACGATAAAGAGCAATTACTTCTTTAACTTTATCTTCATTTTCTTCCAAAAACTCAATACGGTAGTTTTGAATGCCCTCTGTTAAAAACTGTGATAAGTACTCAGCTCCAGATTGTTCAATCGCATTATAGACGGTATTACGGCAACCGATATCCACGCGTACAGGATGACTCATTCCAATTCGATCTTGTAATGAAATTCGATGTTTTTCACAAGGTCTTCCGCAATTTGTAAAATCAGTGCCTTCACTCAAGAATGTACAATACACGCAATGCTCGGTATGAAACATTGGTAAATGCTGATGAATAACAATCTCAATATCTTCAGTCGACGCGTTCTCGAGCATGTCAAACATTTGTTGGATGTTCAAATCATATGAAGGCGTCACACGACTTAGTCCACGGTTTAAGAATAAATCAACAGCTCTTGAATTAGCGATATTTAAAGAAAAGTCGCCGATTAGTGGGATCGTTAATTTTTGTTCCAAATAATACTGAACGGCACCTAAACTTCTTACTAGAATCGCATCAGGTTTAGCTTTGACAATTCCGTTAAGAATTCCATTTTCCCCTGGCATATGAATTCTTGGCGTAGCTAAAGCAATTGACTTGTTATTATTCCTAGCCACTTGAACAGCCTTTGGATAGTCAGTTGTGAATTCAAAGTCAGCATATATATAATCAATATCTGTGTTACATGCAGCTTGAATTTGTTCCATTGTCCGGCAGAGTGCAATTAAATTAGCGGAATCTTTAACTCTATTGGCCTTCCTTTGTACATCTGGTTTCAATAAAGAATTGTTTTTCTTATACTGAATCGGCGCTTGTCTAGCCGCTAATAATTGGTCTACTGCTTCACGGCGCATGCGATTTAATTCTTTTACAGGAATAATTACATCTCCAGTAATGTTGACGTTTAAATTATTCAGTTCATAAATAGTGCCGCCTAACCGTCCAAGCTGTTCAGCTAAATAATCAGCTGTTAGCGGGCGTTTTTGCGCTTCTTCTAATGCTTGCTCAGATTCAATTGTAACATATTGATTTGTTGCTTCATCATGCCAAACTGTTAGCAACGGTTGGCCCAAATTACCAGTTACAGAAACATTTACTGGGAACAAGCGGAAACATTGCTCAGATTCATAGGTTTTACGCAAATGTTTCTCAAGTTCTTGGTCACTTGTTTTCCAAATTTTATCCCCGACATTAATTTTAGTTAAGTTTACATCATGACGGCCTGGGACAATTTCGATTTGAGACTGTTCCACTTCACCCTCGAGCTTTTTCCCTTTTTTACGAAGATCGTAAACCCGTCCACCTTCTTCTTTTTCCTCAGGACGACCTGCATCAAATACAATGCCATCTCCGCGTTTTAGCGGTGTCTCTAAGTCACATAAAACCGCATCTTTTAAAACTTTTTTGACCGTTCCAAGGTAAACGCCACGACTTTTCGGAAATGTTCCATCGATTAATTGCTTATTATTCGTTCCTTTTAAAAATCCAAATGTAAAGCCACGACTAAAGCTTTGCTGTAGTTCACGTATTTCTTGTTTAGAAGGAGTATAATCATTTCCCGCTAAATGTTCATCAATTGCTTTTCGGTATTTACTTACAACATTAGCTACATATTCAGGTGACTTTAATCGACCTTCAATTTTAAAAGAAGACACACCAGCATCAATTAACTCAGGGACGATTTCTATTGCCGCCAAATCTTTAGGCGATAACACGTAAGCAATATTACCCATTTCTTTCACTTCATTATCTACTAGTAAATCATATGGTAAACGACATGCTTGCGCACATTCCCCCCGATTGGCAGAACGGCCGCCCCACATTTCTGATGTAAGACACTGCCCTGAATAAGAAACGCATAACGCACCATGAACAAATACTTCTAACGGCATTGGTGATTTGTTTGCTATTGTTTTAATATGATTTAAGTTATTTTCTCGTCCTAAAACTACAACCTCAAGATCATAGGGCTTAAGAAAATCGATCGCTTCTGGAGAAGTAATCGTCATTTGTGTTGAACCATGTATAGGGAAATCCGGTGATATTTCACGAATTAACTGCACAAGACCCATATCTTGTACAATTAAGGCATCTACTCCTGCATCTATACAGGACTCTACTAAAGACCGCGCTTGATCTAGTTCATTTTCAAATACCAATATATTAAATGTCACATACCCGCGAACATTATATTTATGCAAATAAGCCATAATTTCAGGTAATTCCTCTACCTGGAAATTTTTTGCTCGCACACGAGCATTAAAATTTTCCACGCCAAAAAAGATAGCATCTGCTCCATTTGCAACAGCAGCCCGCAGACATTCCCAGTTCCCTGCCGGCGCTAATAATTCAACCGAACTTCTAGTGCGTTTCAAATCTCTCAATCCTCTCATCATATTGTAAAACTATCATGGATAGCTCCACAATTGATTGTTAATTAACTAATGGTATTTTAGAACATACTCAAAAATTTATTTTACTGTATATATACTATGAAGTACAAATTTTTTTTGAATTTTTTTGTTGGGAAGAGAATATAAAATAAATTGATGAAAATTTTCCTTGGTGAGTTGTTTGGCTTGTATTTTATATTGGGGTTACTCTTGATGGCATTATGAAGAGCTTTTCCTTGGTTTTTTCAACTTGGTTTCCTCTTCATACGCTCAATAAAAGGTTTTGGCGTGGGTTTTTCTCTCGGGGTTCCTCTTCATTGCCACCATGAAGTGGTTTGGCATTAGTTTTTCAACTTAGTTTCCTCTTCATTCGCACCATGAAGTGGTTTGGCATTAATTTTCCACTGCTGTTTCCTCTTCTTACACTCAATGAAGAGGTTTGGCATTAGTTTTTCACTACGGTTTCCTCTTCATCGGCTCGATGAAGAGGGTTTGCATTAGTTTTTCGCTGCGGGTTCCTCTTCATTGGCTTGATGAAGAGTTTTGGCATGGGTTTTTCGCTGCGGGTTCCTCTTCATTGGCTCGATGAAGAGGTTTGGCATGGGTTTTTCGCTGCGGTTTCCTCTTCATTGGCTCGATGAAGAGGTTTGGCATTAGTTTTTCACTGCGGTTTCCTCTTCATCGGCAACATGAAGAGGTTTGGCATTAGTTTTTCACTGCGGTTTCTCCTTCATTGGCTCGATGAAGAGGTTTTGCATTAGTTTTTCGCTGCGGTTTCCTCTTCATTGGCTCGATGAAGAGGTTTGGCATTAATTTTTCACTGCGGGTTCCTCTTCATTGGCTTGATGAAGAGGTTTGGCATGGGTTTTTCGCTGCGGGTTCCTCTTCATTGGCTCGATGAAAAGGTTTGGCATGGGTTTTTCGCTGCGGGTTCCTCTTCATACGCTCGATGAAGAGGTTTTACATTAATTTTCCACTCCTGTTTCCTCTTCATTGCCTCCATGAAGTGGTTTGGCATTAGTTTTTCACTACGGGTTCCTCTTCATTGGCTCGATGAAGAGGTTTTGCATTAATTTTCCTCTTCATGTTTCCTCTTCATCGCAACATGAAGAGGTTTGGCATTAATTTTTCACTGCGGTTTCCTCTTCATACGCTCAATGAAGAGGTTTTGCATTAATTTTCCACTGTTGTTTCCTCTTCATTGCCACCATGAAGTGGTTTGGCATTAATTTTCCACTGCGGTTTCCTCTTCAAAAACTCGATGAAGAGCTTTACCTTGCTCTTCTTCCATTAGTTTCCTCTTCATATAAAGCCAAAAATCCTACAACACAGAAAAAAAGCATGATTATTCATCATGCTTTAAGAAAGTAGCTTATATTTCAACTTTATGCTTCAACAAAATAATCCTTATAATAACCGCCGACTTTTCCTGAATTATCTATAATAAAAACAAATTCCTCTGTTTCATTTTTTACTTCATAAACTTTACCTACTGTTAACGCTGTATCGACCTTATATTTTTTTGCATTCGTATGTACGCATTTTACATTTTTAATTGTTTCGCTGTTTTGCCAAGTATTATTTCTCATTACAGTAGCTCCTTCTCATTTATTATTATCATTACTATTATAATGGTAAAATCTTTTTTTCCAAACTATTTTATTATAGCTCTTTTTCAGGCTGAATGTTACGATAACGATACCTTGTAGTCCATAAAATTACGGAGCTCAAAAATAAGAGAGAACTAGTTACATAAAATACGGAGGAAATCCCAATATGTGCGGATAAAAAGCCTCCTAAAACCGGACCGATCATATTACCCAAAAAACGAAAGCTGGTATTATAACCGAGAATTTCTCCTGTGATCGTCAACGGTGCTGTTTGTCGAATGTAGGCAGTAATACAAGGAATAAATCCCCCTAATACCATTCCTAAAAAGACACGTAGAATCATTAATTGCCAAACAGAAGTAACGAACGCTTGCGGCAAATAAACGAGACTCACCGCAATTAATAGAAAACCTAATACTTTCTCATGACCATAGCGATCACCAAGTTTACCCCATTCACGTGCAAACATTAAATTACCTAGGCCGGCAGCTGAAAAGGCTGCTCCTGATAAAAAGGCTATATTCTCTGTTACATTTAACTCACTCACATATAACGCTAGTAAAGGTTGAATACTAAAGTGTGCTACTTGTATAAGGGTGCCAACAATCATTACAATTAGTAGCATAGGAGTCTTAAATATCAATTGAAACACCTGTTTACGAGTGAAAGATCCTTTTTCTTTCCCAATTGATTGGATGCTGACTTCTTTTACCATGAAAAAAATCAGAACACTTGTCAACGCTGTTAAACTAGCTGTTAATATAAACGTGTACTTAAAACCAACTGTATCAGCAAGCAAACCTCCAATTAAAGGTCCAAATAAAGCACCTGTTACATTTCCTGTTTGTAATGTTCCTAAAACTCGACCCGCTTTCTCTTTAGGTGCTTGGGAGGAAATAAACGCCTGTGCCATCGAAATAAATCCAGCGAATATCCCCATACATAATCGTAGGAAAAATAATAGATAAACTGAATGTACAAAGCCCATTAAAAATATACAAACAGAAACACCTAGACTTAAAATTATAAGAACTTTTTTCCGACCATGCCGATCCCCAAATCTACCCCATATAGGCGAGAAAAAGAAAGCAGTTATAAAAGTAACACCAAACACTAATCCTGCCCATTTTTGAACAAATTCTGAAGGATAATTTCCCATTGATTCTATGATCAAAGACAAAAATGGCATGATCATCGTCATGCTAGCTGCAACTAGGAAATTTGCAAACCACATGATCATCAAATTACGTTTTAAAAAATTGATAGTAAAGCACCTTCTCCTATAAAGTTGTTTGAATCCTTAATTATTATAATTGAAATGGCAATGTTTAATAAAGTGAAACTCAATCAGCGAGGCTTTTGCCTAAAGGTATGACCTATGGATCTCTTCATCTCTACATGAACGTTAGTACCAATTTACATAAAAAAGGTTTTTATATCTCTAATTTCTTCGCCATGTGTATAGCCAAGCTCATTTGGTGTTTCCAAAATAAAGGGCAGTTCTTTTAAGTATGAAGAATAAACAAGAGCATTAAATTGGTTTAACCCAATATGCCCTCGTTTAATATTGGCGTGCCGATCTTTCCTTGAACCTGAAGGATATTTGGAATTATTAAAATGGATAACTTTAAGATGTTCAAAAATGTTTAACTGTTTCCCCTTTTTTTCAAGGTCAGACCAATTCTCTCCTGTCCAAACGCCACTGGCAAATAAATGACAGGTGTCAAGACAAAAACCCACTTTATCTGGGTATTGACAAAGATTTCTGATCTGTGCCATTTCCTCAAAGGTAATGCCCATCTCACCTTTCATCCCTGCATTGTTTTCAAGTAATAATAAAGCCTTACCCTGCCATCTATGTAGAATGTTATTCATCATCTCTATCATTCGTTTATAACCTTCTAAAGGGTCATTGGGATTATGATAAGTTCCAAAGTGAACAACTACCCCTAACGAGCCACACAGATCTGCAATTTCAAGATCGTTCAAAAGGGAATCAATAACTAATTGTTTTTTTCCTTTTTCTGGAGTTAGGTCTGACGGATAGGGTGAATGCGCTACTGATTTAACCCCATTTTCAATACAAAAGGTTCTACAATCATTTGCATTCTTTTTATCAATCGTTTTCACTGAAAGCGTTCGCGGATTTTTCGGAAAATATTGAAAGCAATTTGCGCCCAATAGAGATGCTGTCTTTGCTGCATCTAAATAACCGTTTCTTATACTGACATGACAACCGATATACAAAGGTTTAGCCTCCGATTCAACAATAATAAGATGATATGGTAGTAGTATTCCTGAAGGCTATGAAAAAATGTTAAAAAATAAAAATGAGACCGTAATAACGATCTCATAAAATATTTTAAGATTCTTGTTTACATTCTTCAAACCAGTAATCTAATACTTTAGCATCTAGAACCTTCTTCTCAATAAAGGATTGTTGTTTCTTCGTAAAGAAGGATTGCCACTCAATTTCTAATTCAGTTGCAATTTTAACAACTGTTAATAGCTCCTGCCATGCAACATAACGCTTATACCAAAAGAAAGTGGGTTGTTCACTCATATATGGATATAAATCATCAAATTCCGTGTGCTTACACTCAACAGTCCGTTCAAATTGTACCTTTGCATCTTTAATTTTATCTCCTAAATAGCTAATAAACTTTTGTTGTTCCATACCCTTTTCCCCCCATCCTTTATTAACCTATATAGTTCATTTATATTATACCATAAATGAATTATAACTATTATAAAGTTAATAATCTTATAGTATATTAATTTTTTACAGTTATCTAACCAAATATTGAATAGCAATTATTTAATAATTTCGATAATAACTAATAAAATCCTTCATTTTCATAAAAATAAATCTTTATTTATTACAATATTAAATAGCTGAGCACCGGAGAAAAACTTATTACACTTGCTATTAATAGGAAAGATAGGCATAAAATTCAATAATTAGATATTGTCACAGCTTAGCGTTCGTACAAATCGAAAAAAAATGGTAAAATAGTGAAACAGATATTTAAAGGAGTGACCTAATTGTCTAATAAAGTTGCTTTAATTACCGGAAGTGCGTTTGGAATTGGAAAACGTACTGCAAAAGAATTAGCAGCTAAAGGTAATGACATTATTATTAATTATCGCAGCAGCGAAACTGAAGCCCACATTCTTGCAGATCAATTAGCGCAAACATATAATGTAAAAACAATGGCTTTGAAGGCAGATATATCTAATTACAATGACTGTATTCGATTAGTAAATAAAGGATTAGAACATTTTAACAGAATTGATATATTAATTAATAATGCTGGGCCTTACATACATGATCGTAAAACTCTAATTGATTATTCCTATGAAGAGTGGAATTACTTAATAAATGGAAATTTAAACGCTGCTTTTTATTTATGCAAGGAAATTATTCCACAAATGCGAAAAAATAAGTGGGGACGTATCGTAAATATCGGATTCGATAAGGCAGAAACAGCACCAGGCTGGGCATGTCGTTCTGCTTTTGCCGCTGCAAAGGTTGGGTTAGTGTCGTTAACAAGAACATTAGCACTTGAGGAATTCCCTTACGGAATTACTGTGAACATGGTCTCACCTGGAGATATTAGAGGAGAATGGAAAGAGCAAGACATCCTATCTACTAAGAGACATGAATCAACTACTGAAACATTTACCAAAATTGAAACAGGTGAAGATATTTCAAGAGTAATATCGTTCCTAACAGATGATAATTCAGATCTTATCACTGGAAGTGTAATTCCAATATCAGGTGGTCAGGATGTTCTATCAAAAAGCAATCATTTTTATTATGGCAAGTTTTAATTAAAACATCGTAGACCCATAAAGACTACTCTTTATGGGTCTATTCATCATACACCCCATAGGGGAAGATTAAGTCTTTATTAATACTATTGGTTAAAATTAAGTCAGAATTTGTGTACTCCTGTAGCTCTTCTTCAATTTTTCTTAAGTCATCTTCAATCGCAGCTGAGCTTTCCCCATTATTTTGAAGCTCTTGTTGTTTTTGTTGTAATAATTGATACGTCTCCTGAAGGATATATATCCGTTGCATTTTTTCATACATTGAGATTTGTTCCAAATGAATCTCCCTTCCATTGTTGCATCTTAATCTACTTGACAAATTGTACAATAAAAACACTTACGTGATGAAATTTCAATTTTTACAATTGGATTACCGCATCTAATACAAGGCTCGTTTTCACGATCATACACCTTACATTTTGAATCGAATCCACCAGTTAAAGTATCACCCTTCATGAATGGTTGCTCCATATAACCACCAAACTGAATGGATGCTGACAGCACACTACGTATGGAGTCATATAAGCGCTTAACCTGCAGCACATCTAGGTCATTCATTTGTTTCATTGGTTTTAAACCAGCTTCAAAACATATTTCATCTGAATAGCAATTGCCTATACCCGCAATAAATTTTTGATCTGCTAGTGTTGTTTTTAGTTTCCCTCTCTTATTCTCAACCAAACTTGTAAATGATTTTAATAAAAAAGATGGTTCAAGTGGTTCAGGTCCAAGCTCTGAAAGCTCTAGGTCAATTTCCTCAAGTGTGTGTAAATGCAAATAACCTAAGCGCAGACCAATAAAATAAAGTTCTTTGTCTCCAAAATTCAAGATTATTTGCTTTGTCCTGTCAGGATTATCATTCTGATTACCTAGGTACATCCATCCACCTAACATTAGATGTAAAAGCAGGGCTTTCCCTGTCTCCAAAATAAAAATCAGGTGTTTGCCTCGTCTCTTTATATCGATAATTTTTTTATTTAACAAGCTATCAATGAAATGGTCCACAGGAACATTAATCGACTTTTCGCGATTTACAGTAACACCCGTTATTATTTGTCCACCTATATTTTTAGATAAAAGCGTTCTATATGTATCCATTTCAGGAAGTTCAGGCATATTTAAAGCACCTAACCCGCATAATCATCATTTTCATCTGGATTACCATATTCCTCTTCCATGTCATCTTCTTCTGTTTCCAAAATATCAGCTACATTTATTAGTGGATCTAAATCATAAAAATCCACTTCAATGCTCTTGTTTACTTTGGGTGGCGTTTGTTCCATGAATCCCCCTCCAAAAATGTTATTTTCATATATATATTGATCTAAAATCTCTTTTTTATTCATTGGATGCCGATACACCAATAGTGTTTTAAAAATTAGAACACTATAGTCTTTAAAAATGTAATTGAATATAATGAAGGTAATAGATAGGGAGTGATACCTTTTGTACTATGAGCATATACAACCGGCACTATTAAAAAGATTTTTAGACAATCCAACTCATGAAACTCTTCGAGAATTGCTGCTAAATAATACTGGTGAAACAGATTTTTTAGATTTTAAAACTAAATGGATTGATTTAACGAAACTTGCAAAACATATTTTAGCAATTGCAAATTCAGGCGGTGGAGCCATTATTGTGGGAGTTAGTCAAGCAGATGATGGATCAGTTATTTTAAATGGATTAGCAAATGGGGATTTTTTAGATAAAGCCGATATTGATAATAAGGTAGAAAATTTACTTCCGAGATGGGTACATTATCGGACGGAAGATTTCTTGTTTGATGATAAAGAGCAGGACCCTCTGGCATTGAAGAAATTTCAAGTTCTAATTATTGAATATGACCCTAAATATGTACCCTATACTTCTGTTGTAACTCGTGGTGAACTTAGATTTGGTGCTATCTACGTTCGGCAAGGAACAAAATCTCTTGAGGCTACAAATGATAAATTAGTAGAGATTATCTTAAGGAAAGTCTATTCTGGCGGCTCTTATTCAACTGAGTTAAGTTTGCAAGATCATTTGATACAGTTAAAACAGCTTTATCATGAACTTGAAACATCAGCTGATCAAAATTATCAACAATTTATTCAACAGATGATCAAACTTAAACAAAAGCGGATTGAACAACTACTAGATCTTCATCAGGATGAAAAATAGGAGGTTTGCATAGTATGAAATAATACTATACAAATCTCCTTTCCTTATGTCGCGACAGCATTGATGTTTTGATTATTTAATTCTAATACTTTTTGATCGTTTGGCAGCCAAATCGTCAAAATTCCAATTAAAGGTAGGAAGCTAACGTAAAATAAAGTAGTTGATAAACCAAACTCATCCGCTAACCATCCTAAAGCAACGGATCCTATAGCTCCTAATCCAAACGATAGTCCAATAATTAAACCAGAAACCATCCCAATTTTCCCTGGTAAAAGCTCTTGCGCATAAACCACGGAAACAGAAAAGCTTGAAAGTAAAATAAATCCAATAATCGCAAGCAGTATCATTGAAACTACTAAATTAGCATATGGCAGCATTAAGCACAGCGGCGCTGCACCAACCATTGAAAACAACAGCACATTCTTCTTGCCAAGTTTATCTGACAGAGGTCCACCCAAAAATGTACCTAACGCTCCTGCCGCTAGAAAAATAAAAATATATATTTGTGCATCTGCACCATCAATCTTAAATTTATCCATTAATTGAAAAGCATAAAAATTCGTAATGGATGCATGGTAAAATTGTCTAATAAAAAGAAGAAATATTAACAAAAACAGGGCTAGTTTAATCGGACGACTTACCGGTATTTTTTCTGTGTATCGAGTTTTGTTTAAAGATTGAATTCGTACTTGTTCACCATACCATTTTGCAATATACAAAAGGATTACAACACTAATAAAAGCAACGATTGTAAACCAAATTGCTCCAAATTGCCCTAATGGAAATAAAATTAAAGCAGATATCAACGGGGCGAATGATTGACCTGCGTTCCCGCCTACTTGGAATACAGACTGTCCAAAGCCCTTTCTTGCACCGGCTGCCATGTGGGCTACTCTTGATGCTTCCGGATGGAAAGCAGCTGACCCAAGCCCGATAAACATAACTGAAAGAAGGATTGTCAAATAAGACGGTGCGATGGCAAGACCAATCATCCCTAACATAGAAACAGTTAATCCAATCGGTAAGGCATAGGGCATGGGATGCTTATCTGTATAAGCACCTACGACTGGCTGCATTACAGAAGAAGTCATGTTCACTACAAAAGCGATCAAACCCAGCTGAGCAAAGTTGAAACCATGTGTTTGTTCTAAGATCGGAAACATTGCTGGCACAACAGCTTGGATTGAATCATTTAATAAATGTACAAGTCCAATGATAAACAATATATTATATGTCGTTTTTGAACTATGATTTGTTGATTGAACCATATCGATCCCTTCTTTATAGTTTAAGTTCGAAATAAAGATTATATAAAAATAATAGTTTAATAATCTCAATTGTATGTATGTTAGTATAGTTTAAGGTCTAAAACTATGCAATTAAATTTTAAAATAGTTTGAATTATTCCATTATAAAAATTGTTTTTTAGTATCCAAAATGGACTTTTCCTAAAAGGAAAAGTCCATTTTGGATTTCTAGCCATTTGTGAAAATAAAAAGAAAAAATTAGATGTTTTTAAATAAGATTTTAAAATCGCCGTATCCTTCTTTTTCCAAATCTTCTTTCGGGATAAATCGTAATGAGGCAGAATTAATACAATAACGTAATCCTCTTGGTCCTGGACCATCATCAAAGACATGTCCTAGATGTGAATCACTATTTTTAGCTCTTACTTCCGTTCTCACCATCCGATGTGATAGATCAACCTTTTCCTCAATTAGCTCGTTATGCAAAGGTTTTGTAAAACTAGGCCAACCGCATGCAGAATCAAACTTATCTAAAGATGTAAATAAGGGTTCACCTGTAATAATATCTACATAAATTCCATCTCTCGTTTCATTCCAATATTCATTTCGAAATGGTGGTTCGGTTCCGTTATTTTGAGTAACCTCAAATTGCATAGGGGTTAATCGTTTACGCAATTCTTCTTTTCGCGCAGGATTTTCCCATGTCTTTTTAATAAATTCCTCTCTGCCTGATCCTTTCTTATATAAAGCATAGCGGAATGCATTTTTCTTATAATAATCTTGGTGATATTCTTCTGCCGAGTAAAACGTTTTTGCTGGAAGGATATCGGTCACAATTGGCTTAGAAAATCGACCGCTTTCTGCTAATGCTTGTTTAGACTTTTCAGCTGAAACTTTTTGATCCTCATTATGATAGAAAATCGCTGTTTTATAGGAGTCTCCGCGATCATGAAATTGCCCTCCTGCATCAGTTGGGTCAATTTGCATCCAAAATATATCTAATAATTTTTCATAGCTAAAAAGAGTAGGATCATAAGTAATTTGTACAGCTTCATAATGACCCGTTGTATCAGAACATACTTCTTTATATGTAGGGTTTTCTTTATGGCCACCTGTATATCCTGAAACAACTTTTATAATACCTGGTTGTTCATCGAATGGAGAAACCATACACCAAAAACACCCTCCAGCAAATGTAGCTAATTGAAAAGTTTCATTATTGTATTCCATAACAGCACTCCTTCTAAAAATACTTTACCTATGTTGTTTACTATACCTAATAGTTTAACTTTATTAATAAATTTTTGCACATTTTACAAATCTTCTTGAAAATATCTTTATTTTCTGTTATTGTACAAGAAAGTAAATAAACTTTGCTTCAGTTACATAATGAAGTGAGGATAGAGGTGCAAAAACCATTAGTACACAAATGGGAGGAAAATGAGTTCCGTTGATCTTTGTGGAAAGGGGGATTTGCCGAAGTGCTGAGAACCTCATTTTTCTCAGACACTGGTTTTGTATCGAATAGGTACAAAATTGTCATATAACGGTTTGTTATATGGAGGGCTATCAAACGCATAGGTGCTATTATTATTATCATAATAACCATGCAACAACGATAGTCATCGTTGTTGCATTTTTTTTTGGCAATTATATTATGCTGTGCGAGATAGACTATTTTAATTAACTATTTATTGAAACGAGGGTGAAATAATGAACTTTGGACGTGTATTAACAGCAATGGTAACCCCATTTGATCAAAAGGGTGATGTAGATACGCAAAAAGTACAAGAATTAGTAAATTATTTAATTGCAAATGGAACAGAAGGAATTGTAGTCGCAGGGACTACAGGAGAGTCACCAACATTAACAACAGATGAAAAATTAGCATTGTTTCAACAAGTGGTTGAAGTTGCAAATGGTCGTGTACCTGTTATTGCAGGAACAGGTTCTAATAACACTCGTGCATCAATTGAACTGACTAAAAAGGCTGAAAAAATCGGCGTAAACGGAATAATGTTAGTAGTTCCTTACTATAATAAGCCTTCTCAAGAAGGACTTTATCAGCATTTTAAGGCTATCTCAGCTGAAACTAGCTTACCTGTCATGCTTTATAATATTCCTGGACGTAGTTCAGTTAATATGACACCTGAGACAATTATTCGATTATCACAGATTGATAATATAGTGTGTGTAAAAGAAGCAAGCGGTAACTTAGATGCAATGGCTCAAATTATCGAACAAACAGATGAAAGTTTTAGTTTATATAGCGGTGATGACAGCATGACGATTCCTACTCTAGCAATCGGAGGCATGGGCGTTGTATCCGTTGCTTCACATGTCATCGGAAACGAAATGCAAAGTATGGTTTCTGCATTCTTAAATGGAAATCATGTTGAAGCAAGTAAAATGCACCGTAAGCTATTACCTATTATGAAAGCATTATTTGCTGCCCCTAGCCCATCCCCTGTCAAGGCAGCATTAAACTTAAAAGGAATTGAAGTAGGTTCAGTTCGCTTACCACTTGTACCTTTAAATGACCTAGAATTGGCTGCTTTAGAAAAAGAGCTGCAACCTATCTTAATTAAAGAACAGGTAGTATAAGTTTTAGCTAGTCTAAACTTACTAGTAGTATTAATACGTAAAAAACGCTCAGAATTTATTCTGAGCGTTTTCGTTTTTATTTGGGATTAATCGTCTACAAAGACTAATAATCCATCACTTCAATAAGTAAGGCTACTTTACTCATACAATTCCTTATTTATATAAGATCCCCGGAATGTACTGAACCCCAAAAATCGACCTACTCTTTTATCAACGGTTTAAGTTGATTATATATCGCTACAATTTCATCAACCTTCATTCTGACTAACCCACTTGATGAAGGAGCAACAAAATCGATTACACCTTTTACAGTTTCATCTGTCTGTTTTCCCCATGGGGCCTTTTTACGTTTACTATATTTAAGATATACCCCCTTGCCTACAAAACAAACAAGTTTTGGTTTATACTGCTCTATTTTCTCTCGTAAAAGTACTCTCCCCTGCTCATACTCCTCATTTGTAATTTCATCCGCTGCTTTCGTTGGCCGGGCAACAATATTTGTGAATCCATAACCTAAGTTCAGTAATGTTTGATCTTCTTCAGCTGTATACTTTTTTGAAGTTAAACCCGCTTGATGGAGAATTGTCCAAAAACGATTTGTAGGATTAGCAAAATGGTGGCCGGTTTGTCCAGAACGCATGCTCGGATTGAAACCGACGAACAATACTTTTAAATTTTCCTCTATAATATCAGGTATTGGATTCATTAATGCTTCCCTCGCGATAATTTTTTAATTGCATTATGGCGCTTTTAAATTTATCCCATGTATTAACAGGCAACCGGCAGTAGGCCCCCTCCTTTATTGAAAATGGACATTAACCTTGTATCCAGTGCTCTCAAAAAATTGTTGAAGTGTTTTTATAGTATTAGTTTCAGCATGTGATAATAATCCCATTGCTAGTGCCTCTTCTTTTATTTGTTGCTTAGCTAAAGCCGCAAGCTCAAAGCCTTCTTCCCAGTCCACTTTGTCTCTAAAAATGCCTTCGGTTGAAAACGCCTTTACCTCCGACATATTGATCGATGGCTCTTGAAGGACTGTTGCTTTTGGTAGGTTAATAGTTAACTCATTTTTCTTATCGTTAAATTGTATATTGTTTTCATTTATATTCTTTAAGTCAACCCCTGCAATAATGGTAGCTGGGACAATGAGTAATAGGTGTCTCTGTGTCCCAGGTATATTATACGGAATTTCTTTTCCAAATATTTCATTATCTTCTTGTTCAATAACGGTTTTCACATGTGCCTCCGCTGTTGCGAGTATGGCTAGTTCTTGGATGGATTCAACAATTTCACCATGCTTTATATCAGCAGTATTAAAAAATGAAGGAAACAATAGTAATAATAGACTGAGAATTACTGCAAACCCTAAACTGCCTATAATTAATAATCTCCATTTTTGTTTAATTTTAGCCAAAAATGATCGCTGTATCATGTACTTCTCAAAATTTGGAAACTGTACAATGCTTTTCATTCTTATCACCTCATCGTATAGTTGTTGTCTTAACTAATATTAAACTAATAATCTGTAAAATATCTACATAATCCTACAAAATTCTATTAAGTCTCCCTATTGCCAGGTAATAAGAGGTAGATTTATAATAAGATAGAACTAAATTACAAAATGTTGTTTATAGTTCCAATATTAACAACCTAAACGGACAGGTGATACTTTTATGTTAGGTGACAGTAACAGTACCATACGTATCAAGATTATGTATTTAACAGCTGAGGGCAACATAGAACATAGTTACATACTATCTCGAGGTGCAAAGATAGAAGATAGCTTTCAAGATGAACAAATGATAAATGAAGCCTACCAAAAGGGCTCAATTGTTGAGATTACGACTTCTAATCTAGATAACAATCAACTTGAAACCCATAAAGGCCGTATTTTTCATATTGATAGGAGAAATAGAAAAGTTCTCTTAATCGATGATAACAAGGGCAAAACAAAACTGTGTACACCCATCCCTTTTATTTCTATACTCCACGCTAAAATTATTCATAGTAAAAGCCAATAAAAAATATTGAAAACCTTGACGATAATTCGTCAAGGTTTTCAAATTTCTACCCTACTGCAAAGGAGCACCCTTTGTAGGATCCCAAACTTTTATGTAAAGTCGAATGCACTAAAATTAATAATCACCCACAAATTGTAAACACATCCAGTTTTTTATTATACTTATATAGTAAGATGGTTTTTAATGGAAGTTTTGGAGGTGCCGTATGATCAATCTACAGGATATAGTTCAAGCGCAAACTGTACTAAAAGGAGTTGTTCACGAAACACATCTTGATTACTCAAAAACCTTTAGCGACCTTTCGCATAACTCAGTCTACATTAAATTAGAAAATTTGCAAAAAACAGGTTCATTTAAAGTACGTGGGGCATACAACAAAATCATTTCTTTAAATAAGGATGAAAGAAAAAAAGGGGTTGTAGCAGCATCGGCTGGGAACCATGCGCAAGGCGTAGCATTTGCCAGTTCAGCAGCCGATATTAAATCCACAATTGTAATGCCAAAAGGTGCCCCATTAGCCAAAATCGAAGCTACTAAAAAGTATGGGGCAAACGTAATACTACACGGAGATGTATTTGATGAGGCACTTGACCATGCATTTGAGCTGCAATCTAAAACGAATGCAACATTCGTCCACCCCTTTGATGATTATAAAATTATTGCGGGGCAAGGAACAATCGGATTAGAAATTCTAGGGCAATTATCTAATGTTGATGCGGTCATTTGTCCGATAGGTGGCGGTGGATTAATAGCTGGAGTAGCAATGGCTTTAAAAGAGACTAATCCAAAAATTAAAGTATTTGGAGTTGAGGCCTCATCCTGTCCTAGTATGACTGTATCACTTACAGAAAAGAAACCTACAAAAGTAATTGCGTCAGATACGATCGCCGATGGAATTGCCGTAAAACGCCCTGGGGATAAGACATTTGAAATGATTCAAAATTATGTTGATGGTATCGTTACAGTTAGTGAATTAGAGATATCAAGAACAATGCTCTATTTATTAGAACGAAATAAACTTCTTGTCGAAGGTTCTGGGGCAGTTAGCTTAGCAGCCCTACTGTTTAATAAAATACCAATCCAAGGTAAGAATGTAGTACCCATTATTAGCGGAGGTAATGTAGATGTGAAATTCATCTCAAGAGTTATCGAACATGGCCTTGCCGAATCTGGACGCTTTGTAACCTTTACAACATTAATTCCGGATAAACCAGGCCACTTAAACAAGCTGCTAAGCATAATTTCTAATTTAGAAGCAAACGTGTTAAATATCCATCATCAACGTATTGGCTCTAGAGTTGTTCCTGGTCAAACTGAAATTGAATTTTCTTTAGAAACAAGGGATCGAATCCATATTCGCGAAATTGCTAATGCATTAACAACAGCAGGTTACGAGGTTGTAGAAAGAATGTAAGACACCGCTTTTTAGCAAAATTCAAGCTAATATGATTTCCCTTTATTTTACATGTACGGACTAAATAAACTAACATCAGCATTAACAGGTTTTAAAACCCTGTTGGTTGTTGATGTTAGTTTACTTATAATAATTGAACTTAGATTACTCGAACACGGTTAATCTTTGTCCAACCACCAATATTTAGTTGATAATATGTTTTACCATTAATTCCTTCATCAATTAAGATAATATCTCCCGTTCCAATATATCTTGCATCGTAATCTGCAGGAACTAGATCTAGTACATTAAACTTACGAAAAGTAGATTCTAAAACCTCATGATGTGACATAGCTAAAATGTTTAAGCGATACACGGCTTTATAGCCTCTTCGCTGTCCGTAGGATGGTGCTTGCAAAATCGTTACATCATACTTATACTGTGTTGGTTTTTTGGGCGAAAATACTGATAACATATTGGTATCCCTCTTAACATTTTTTTGTTAGGAGTAGACTCTTCTTATGATCATTGAATCTATTATCATTTATGATGTAAGAAGAAAAATGATAGAATATTTGAAATATTTTCACTATACTCCTTACATTTATTATACAATATGATTAAAGCTTGTCCCTATCAATCGTACATCAACTTTCGACAGCATCGCTGAATTTTCCGGTGCAGTATTAACGTATTTTTTCATTTCGCGTAAAGATTAATAGAATAATGTCGGAATATTATTCATGACATACAAGATATGTTTTAAATACTTTTGTTTTTTTAAATGTTTCCCATTCATGAAAAATATCGAAACCATCACCGGAATAACCTAATATTTCAAAATTATATTTATCTGTGTACACATGTTTGAAACCATGCCTCTTCCAAAATGATTGAGATTCATTCCATGCATCTAAATAAATAAAAAAATGATGTTTATTGGCATAGCTTTTAATTGCAGTTACTATTTTCGAACCTAATCCTGATCGTCTAAATCTTTTTGGAAAACGCAATAAACCAATAAAAAGCACCTTTTCTTCCTCATCAAAAAAAACATCGAGCACAATATTATTACAACTAAATCCAGCGTCATACATTAGTTCATCTATACGAAAAAGAAACCGGCCTTCATCCTCGAAATAATGCGTATCAAGTCCATCTTCCTTTAATACCTCAACAATATTGGTTAACGTATCCTTAAAACCTGCCAACATAGGATGTTTTCACCCCTCCTTATTTCTCTTTTTCATCTTATCAGGTTTAAGTGATGGCGTCTGTATTAATAACGAAACATCATGAACATTCTGTGAACTTTAGTGACGAGAGGTTAACTCTTCGATCAATATTAAAGCCGTTGCGTATCTTTACACAACGGCTTTAATTAATGAAATTTAATTCTTTCTATCAATAGCAGAGTATTCTTCACTATGAGCAATTTCTTTAGCTCGAACCGCATCATTTGGAGTATGATTATTCTTCTTTGGCTGTAGTCTATTACGATCTTTTTTACCCATAACACTAACCTCCATCTATTTGTTAATCTCCACAATGTTAGTTTGGGTATTTTTTAATGATTCATGCTATAAAATAATGGAATAACTCTTACAGATGTAAAATAGGTAATATTCTTCTGCTAAGGTACGATTTCTTACTTCTTATGAAATAGTATTTATATATTGAATTAACTCAGTTAAATCATCGTTTAATTCTTTATGGTCTAAATAAGGTTTCTCCAGCTGTAGTAGTTTTCGTAAAAAACAACGTGATCGGTCAGTAAGCTGTAACTCCTCTTCCCAACTTTTTTCTTCATCAATTTGCGGATTGAACGTCGAATATAATAAAAAGAGAGCAAAATGACCGAGCGCATAAAAATCACTATTAGGATGTATTTCTCGCCTTAACTGCTTTTCAATTTCATAATAACGATTATTTTCATCGTGTGTGATAGTATTTGTGAAACGGGCTAATCCAAAATCAACGATAAAAATTTTTCCCTTATTAAATAAAATATTAGGAATCCTTAAATCTCGGTGAATAATATTTAACTCATGACAATATTGAATCACTTCTACGATCTGCTGTAATATGTTGAAAGTCATTAACTCATCAAAGTGTTTTCCATCGTTAAAAATTAGTTCTTCAAACGTACAGCCCGGAACATAATCCATAATTAAAAATTGGTGACCATTATGATTAAGGCTACCTCGATAACTCGGAATTTGTGGATGGTTTAGCATAGACAGTATTCTTTTTTCATAACTAAACGCCTTAGTCACATGTTCTAGTTTTCGTCTTGAAGGTTTTATTTGTTTCAGGACACATGAAGTGTTAGTAGAAATATCAGTGGCAAGATAGGTGATGCCATAGCTCCCTTCTCCTATAACTTCAATTATCCTATATCGTTCTTTTAACACATTGCCTTTTTTAATTGGACGGTCAAGAATAAACGATTTAATTCTGTTTAGAAGAATCACCATTTCACTTAATAATTAACTACTAAAGAAACTTGAGAAAAAACTTCCGCTTTTATGTTTTCTTTTATAGTGATGGTGGCCATAGCTTGAATGATGTTTGTTAGAATAATGTTTACGGGAACGTCTTTTATTATCACTACTGCTATAACGATAATGATGATTTGTATTTAATAACTTTCCTAATAATTTCTTTAACATAGTTTTTCTCCTTTATACCTGACGTTATTACTATTTACGTTTGAAATAAAAGAAGGTTTCAACGTCAAGCAGACTTTTCATTAAAAAAAGTATAGGTAGTTTATTGAAAAAACACCTATACTTTCATCATTCAGCAAAGCTACGAGATTAGCTATATTGTCTAATAAGGTTTTCAAGCTTTTGTTTTAGATATGGAATGTCTTCCTTACTAACAGAAATTTTTAAATTTGTTTCATCCATATTCAGCATTTCTGAAAAAAGGCCGCCTAAATTATTAGCTCGTCGATCTACCTGCAACAAAACGTCCATTTGATCTGGTCGAATTGAAATGAACACAACTTCAAGTTCATCAAGTCTGCCTCTGAATTCACCACTAATTGGAACGAATTCGAACTCTTGAAGAAAAGGCAATCTTCCTCTAATATGACGAGGTGCAGCTTGCACTTCAACCTCTCTTAATCGAAATCCTAAATCCGTGACTGTATTTAAAAAGGCATTCATTAAAGGATGGGCATTAACTTCTATATAATCACGATCAGCAGGATCAATAGCCATTTTAATATCAAGTCCTGTTTGTACCCATACTTTGGTTTTTCCTAACGTGACTGGTGTATCAATCGGTAGCATAAATGAAAACGGAATTTCCTGTGTTTCATTTTGATTAATTGAAAAACGTTCTGATAAACGATATTTTCCAATGACTGTTTCTTCCTTTACTTTCTTATCATTTACTTCACGTTCGTAAAAAGTAACAACACTTAAATAAATTTCATCAATTTCTTGTTGAACATTTCCGCCTTTTACTACCACTTTTCCTTTTATCTCTTCCCCTGGTGTTAATTTATCATTTGCTAAAACAGTGTCTACCTTAGCAGAACCTATTCCAATACTTGCAAACATTTTTCCGAAAAAAGACATACCTCTTCCTCCCTTAACAGTTATTACCTATATAATAACAGGAATCTTTTGAGTATTAAAATATTGTTACTGAAATTAGAAATTTTAATGGATCTTTTCTACGTTCTTAAGGCCTTTAAAGTACATTTATTTAACATATATGGTAAAGCATAAGATGGTAGACCCAATTTGTTTCTTTTGAAAAATCAAATTTTCAGAAAAATCTATTGACTGTTTAGCGGGTACAAGGATATCATAGTAAAATATATATTAATATATAATTGCATACTAATGATCATAACAAATATGCTAACTACAATCGAAATAATAGGAGGAAATGACATGGATCATCGTAGCAAAATTTTAGACTGTACGATTCGAGATGGAGGATTAGTTAACAATTGGGACTTCAGTGTTGAATTTGTTCAAGACTTGTATAATAGCCTTAGTGAAGCTGGTGTGGAGTATATGGAGATTGGTTACAAAAATTCTCCAAAGCTTCTTAATGCGACAGAACCCAATCCATGGAGATTTCTTGATGATAACTTTTTAAAAGAAATAATCCCTGAGAAAAAGTTCACCAAACTATCTGCATTAGTTGATATAGGACGTGTAGACCCAGATGACATTTTGCCTCGTGATGAAAGTGTATTAGATATGATTCGTGTGGCTTGTTATATCCGCGAAGTCGATAAAGGTTTAGAGCTTGTGGAAATGTTTCACGACCTTGGTTATGAAACTACACTTAATATTATGGCATTATCAAGCGTGCCTGAAAATCAGCTTATAAAAGCGTTTGAAATGGTTCGGGAAAGTTCTGTTGACGTTGTTTATATCGTGGACTCATTCGGTAGCTTAGATCCTTTAGATATTGAACATCAAGTTAAGAAATTCAAAGAAATGGTACCAAATAAACAGCTAGGAATACATACCCATAACAATATGCAGTTAGCCTTTGCCAATACACTTTCAGCGATTCGCAACGGTGTTACTTTCCTTGACTCTTCCGTTTATGGTATGGGACGAGCAGCAGGTAACTGTCATACCGAACTACTTGTTAGTTACATTCAAAAATCAAGTTATGAATTAAAACCTGTTCTTGGAGTAATTGAAAGGCATATGCTAGAAATGCGAGAAAAATGGGAGTGGGGCTATATTATTCCTTACATGATTTCAGGTTTGCTTAATGAACATCCTAGAGTAGCCATGGCATACCGTGATAGTGAAAATCGTGATAAATTTGAAGATTTTTATGACAAAGTGACAACACCTGAATCTAGTCTATCTTCAAAGTAAATGATTTTATAAGCATAACCTTTAAAAATATATACATTTTGCAAGTGTTAATGCACTTGCTTTTTTTATTTTCAAACATTCGAGGTATCTAATAATAAATACAAATTTGGATTCAATACTTAGAGATTTATTAATGGGAATGTGCACCTATATGGTTTGAAATCTATTTATATATTAAAATAAACTAAGGGAGGTCACAATAATGAATGTAAAAGTTAAAGTTTTTGCAAATTTACGTGAAATATGTGGTGCAAGTATAGTTGAGGTACCATCTGAAACTTATGTTGTTATTGATATACTAGAAGAATTAGTAAGAATGTTTCCGGATATGGAGGAAGAAATCTTTACGGAAGAACGTATATTAAAACAATTTGTCCATGTTTTTATTAACGGCCATAATATTATCCATAAAGATGGACTATTAACAGTTATAAATCCTGAAGATCAGTTTGCATTATTTCCTCCAGTTGCAGGTGGTTAAAATGAATGAAAAGAAATTAGAATTCCGTGGAATAAAATTAGAGCATCTAATTGAATATTTTATTGAACTAGGCGGTAAACAAATTAGTACTACGTTCCCATTTGTATTTGAAACAAACACTTGGAAAGCAGAAATTATTAAGGAAGAAGAAGTTACTATTACTTCAACGTTTATTGTTAATGCTGTTCACGTACTATTCAAAGCTGATAACGAAAACGAGTTAAATAAGCTGATTGCAAACTATCGAAAGAAAACTACACGTATCGGTGGTTAGCGCGGAAAAAAGTCTTGTATATTCCTTCTCGAGGAAAATACAAGACTTTTAATTTTGACGGCATTGAAGATATCAAACGCCATCTAATTATATATGAATTAGATAATCTCTAATTCTTTTAATTTTTCCTTAGTTACTACGCCATCTTTCCAACCGCGGACTTGGTAATATTCATCAAGCATAATATCCATGCGACTTACCATTCCTTTACTGTTACCAGATGCTCCTTCTTCAGTAAAGCGTTTTGGTAAGAAATCATCTTCACGCTTATTATAACCAGCAAGGTTATTGTAATAGCGTTCTAGATTATATATTCTTTCTCCTGCCTTCATTACATCATCAGCAGTTAATGAATTACCAGTCATTGTACTGTATTGTTCTGCATAATGCTCAGCATTTTCAGAGAAAGATGAGAATTTACAAATATTCATAGAATCAGAGAATGATAACAGATCTTGGAATACTTTTAGTAATTCACCTTTTCCTTCTGCCGCTGTACGATCAGTTGGTTCAGGAATACCTGCGATCTCACTTGCAACTGTATAGCCGCGTAAATGACATGCACCACGGTTACTTGTTGCATAACCTAAGCCGATGCCTTGGATTCCACGTGGGTCGTACGCTGGGATCGATTGGCCTTTAACAGACATAGATAACTCTGGTGACCCGAATTTTTGTGCTGCACGTGCAGGTCCCTCAGCTAAAATATCCCCTAAGCCTTCTCTGAATGGAATCTTTTTGGCAAGCTCGATCATCGCATCAGCATCGCCCCACTCAAGCTTTTCTTCGATAATGCCTTTTTCGTATGCTTCCATCGTAACGGAAAAAGCATGACCTAGCTCAATTGTGTCCATACCATATTCATTACAAATATCGATTAAGAATGCTATTGGTTCTTTGTCAACTAAACCACAGTTGGAACCTACAGCGAATGCTGATTCAAATTCAAAGCTTTCAACTCTAGTCTTATACTTACCTTCTGTTACCTCTACCTCTTTCTTACAGGCTACTGGACAGGCATGGCAAGCATTGTCTGCAACAAGAATCGTTTTGCGAATTTCTTCACCACTATGCTCTTCTGCTCGTTCGAAATGAGATTCTTTTGAGTTATATGAAGGTAAAGCACCTACTTCATTAATGATATTCATTAATACGTTTGTTCCATAAAGCGATAATCCGCCTTTTTTAGGAGCAGTTAAGCCACCTTCTAACACAGCCTTTGTCGCTTTCTTATTAGCTGCTAAGTAACTATCTTTATCTTTCGGTTCAGGCATATTGCCCTTTTGCGCTGCTTTAATTACAATTGCTTTTAGATTCTTATGGCCTGCAACAGCACCAGTTCCTCCGCGTCCTGCAGCACGATCATGTTCATTCATCCAATTAGCAAAACGAATTTTGTTTTCTCCCGCTTGGCCGATTGTCATTACACTTAAATCGTCTTTACCATAACGGTTTTGGAGAACTTTAATGGTTTCACGAACACCTTTACCCCATAATTCACTAGCATCACGAAGTTCAGCCACACCATTTTCGATATATAGGTACACCGGTTTATCACTTTTACCAGAGAAGATAATGTTATCAACACCAGACCATTTCAAACGAGCAGCAGTCCAACCACCCATATGTGAATCGGTAACCGTACCTGTCAATGGAGATTTTGTAACGACACAAAGTCGACCGCTCATTGTTGAACGAGATCCAGTTACCGGTCCAGTCATTATGCATAGTAAATTATCATCTGAAAACGCTTCCACTTCAGGACCGTTATCGAATACGTACTTAACACCTAAACCACGACCACCAATATATTTCTTAGCTAATTCTTCATTGATTTCACGGTATGTAACATTACCACTCGATAAATCTACTACAACCTCTTTGTTATTAAATCCACCTAGGTTCATTCCCGTCACCCTTTTCAAATTAAATTTAGTAAAGTAGAAAAAGATATTAGTAGTGAATTTTATGATGTAGATACCTACAAAATTCCACTATTTGCATATTATTATAATACAATTATAATGAAATTAATAGAATTACTTAAATATTATTTTAATTTTTAATTGGGTGTGATTATAATGATTTCTGAAGGTTTTGAACGATATTCCAGGCAAATTTTATTTCCTAATATTAATCAATCAGGACAACTAAAACTTAAAGACAGTAAAGTTGCCGTGGTTGGTTTAGGAGCACTAGGGACAGTAATTGCCAATCATCTAACACGAAGTGGTGTTGGTTATTTAAAAATTATCGATAGGGATTTTGTTGAAATGAGCAATTTGCAGCGGCAAATGTTATACGATGAAAATGATGCACTTGAAAATAAACCCAAAGCTATTGCAGCATATGAAAAATTAACTAAAATAAATTCTTCTATTATAATTAAACCCTACGTAACAGATATTCATTCATGGAACGCTGAAGAAATTCTTAGCAATGTTGACATCATTGTAGATGCTACAGATAATTTTCAAATCCGTTATATTATGAATGATGTTTCAGTCAAATATAAAATCCCGTGGATCTATGGTGGTGCTGTTCGCTCTCGGGGGATGTTTGCTGTTTTCCATGGACACGGTGGACCTTGTTATCGCTGCCTGTTCCCTACTCCCCCGGTCGTGCGTGGTGATACATGTGATACAGTAGGTGTTATTTCGCCAATCACAAGTATAGTGGCTAGTTATCAAGCAACAGAAACAATTAAATTAATAGTTGGAGACAAGCAACACAGTAATTCTAACCTTGAGCAATTCGATATCTGGTTAAACGACGATATGAGCATGGAGCTTACGAATAGTAAAAATGATCAATGTACTGCTTGTGTTCATGGTAAATTTGAATTTCTAAGTTCAACTTCCTCTCATTCAGAAGATTATTCTACCTTATGTGGGCGAAACACTGTCCAAATATCACCGAAAATAGAAAGCACTATAGACCTAGAACAAATGGAAAAAACACTAGCACAAATAGGAAAAGTTGAAAGAAATCCATTTCTATTAAAATTTCATGTTAATACGATAACGATAGTTCTTTTTAAAAACGGAAGAGTGCTAGTACAGGGAACCGAAGATATAACAGAAGCAAAATCTTTATATCACAAATATATAGGTAATTAAATTAGTAAAACGCAGTTAATAGTGACTGCGTTTTTATATTTAAATAGTAATAATAATATATTTATCTACTAATTTAGCCTCAGTCTTCTTCGAACAACTATGGGTATTTTGATTCCTTTTTCTTTCTCTAGAAAAATTAATAATGAATAAATGTACAAGTGCATAAGTTGGTTTGGAAAGGAGGCGATTCGATGGAAAGGTACCCACTTTTATTTTTGTCATGTATTTTTGCTGGGTTTGCTTTAATTAAAGTACCGTTAACCGGTTTCTTACAACCTTTAAGTCCGTTAGCTTTTCTAATTGGTGTACTTTCAGTATTAGTATTTTCTTGTATTCTAATCTTTAATGGCATTATGGTTTTGGTTGGTCGAAAACGATAATAATCATAATTCAAATGCATAAGATGCACTCAAAACGCATGGTTAATGTCATCACCATGCGTTACAGATTTGATTAGTTTATTTATTGTCTTAAGCAAAATCCGTAGAAAAAAAACAATCCCCCGTAGTTTCTGTTAGTATAGTCCACTTGCAAATGGTACAAGCTGCTCCCCCTCAACTTACAACCAATTAATAATTAATTTTCTACAATTTCATGTGATAAACACAATATCATGTATATTTTTGTCGACTTTTCAGACAATTCGCCTGAATCTTTAAGAATACAAAGGATTTGGGAGGGATTAATAATATAAACTACCTGAATAAAGCTGAGTCTAGAATATTCTCAATTATGGATGTATTTCGTAAAATAACTGGTTTGATTATCCAATCCAATCGATGTTAGCATTAATAAGCGTAAGGTTAAAAAAATTATTTTAACCATTCGAAAAACTTATCACTCAAAGGTGAGGTGGAACTTTGTCAACTGAAAGTACAATAACAACGAATTCAAATTCAGTGTTAGTACAAGAGAAAGAAATTACAATTGATTTTGTAAATCCAAACGCAAAAGATGGTTCATCAATGTGGAAGCTTGTCAAAGAGTCGGGTGCTCTTGATTTAAATTCACCCTACAGCTATTTAATGATGTCAAAATATTTTGAAAATACGTGTATTGTCGCTAAGCACGAAGAACAGTTAGCTGGATTTGTTACCGCTTTTATTATGCCTAACCAGCCAGATACTGTGTTTGTATGGCAAATAGGTGTTTCACAACAATATCAAGGTCAAGGAATTGCAACAAAAATCTTACAAGCCCTCCTTGATTGTGAAAGTTGTGAAGATGTGAAATTTTTAGAAGCAACAATTTCCCCTTCTAATATTGCATCCCAATCCTTATTTACAGGATTAGCAAAAAAGAAAAACACTGACGTTAAAATTTTTGATTGTTTCCCTGAAGAATGGTTCCCCGAAGGTAATCATGAATCTGAACTGACGTATAGAATTGGACCATTTTAAAGGGAATTTTCTTTTATAAAGCGGGAATGGAATAAATACTTATACTTATGCTATGAAATAGCTTAGCTTTACAAAATAACGAAAGAAAAACTGGAGGTTAATTATAACTAATGAAACCTAATAATAAGGAAAACCCAATGTCGATTTTTGAACAGTTAGAGTCTGAAGTACGTGCGTATTGCAGAAGTTTCCCCACTGTTTTCACAAGGGCATCAGGAAGTAAAATGTGGGATGAAAATGGAAAAGAGTACATTGACTTTTTATCTGGAGCTGGTTCCTTAAATTATGGACATAATAATCAAAAAATGAAAAAGAAATTAGTGGATTATATTTTGGATGATAATATTACACATAGTCTTGATATGGCCACTGATGCAAAAAGAACATTTTTAAAACGCTTTAATGAAGTGATCTTAAAACCTAGAGATCTAGATTATAAAATTATGTTTCCAGGACCAACCGGTACAAATACCGTTGAAAGTGCTTTAAAGCTTGCCCGTAAAGTAACCGGAAGAACGAATATAATCAGTTTTACAAATAGTTTTCACGGTATGACAATTGGTTCACTTTCTGTTACAGGAAATTCATTTAAACGTAAAGGTGCCGGAGTACCATTACAAAATTCCGTATCTATGCCATTTGATAATTATATAGACGAAGATTTCGACACAGTGGAGTATCTCGAGCGATTTTTGGAAGATAACGGTAGCGGCGTTGATAAGCCGGCTGCAATGATTCTCGAGACAGTCCAAGGTGAAGGCGGCATCAATGCAGCACGCTTTGAGTGGTTAAAGCGCATCGAACAGGTTTGTCGCAAGTGGGATATTCTTCTTATTGTAGATGATGTCCAGGCTGGGGTTGGACGTACAGGTACATTCTTTAGCTTTGAACCCGCTGGAATTAAACCTGATATTGTTTGCCTTTCGAAATCTATTGGCGGATACGGTTTACCATTAGCCCTTACCCTATTTAGACGTGATCTTGATGTTTGGGCACCAGGCGAACATAATGGTACGTTCCGAGGCAATAACCATGCTTTCGTAACAGCAACAGAAAGTTTAAATTTCTGGGCCGATACGTCTTTTGAAAAAGGAATTGAAGAAAAATCCGAGATTATAACAAATTTCTTAAAGGATATTGTTAAGAAATATCCTGAGATTAAAGGTGACGTTCGTGGCCGTGGCTTTATGCAAGGTATCGGTACCCAGGATGAAGGATTGGCTGAAAAAATATGTGGTGAAGCCTTTAACCGTGGTCTTATTATGGAAACATCTGGACCTAACAGTGAAGTATTTAAGCTCTTCCCTGCTCTAACGATTGAAATGTCCGAATTAAAACAAGGATTAACTATTATCGAAGAAAGTGTAAAATCAGTTGTCAAATCACAAGCGAAAGAACTAGCAACTGCTTAATATAAAGAAGACTCTATCAAGGGGACTTCTCTGCTCGATGATTAGTCGAGATCAAACATAACAACCGCACAATAAAAACTAGGAGGAATAGTAATGAAAGTAGTTAAATTAGAAGAAATACTTGGAACAGAACATGATGTAGATGGTGGTACATGGGTTAGTCGACGATTAATTAACAAAAGTGATGGTATGGGCTATTCAGTAAATGACACGATAATTAAAGCTGGAACTGAAACACATATTTGGTATCAAAATCATCTCGAAGCCGTTTATTGCATTGAAGGTGATGGTGAAGTTGAAACATTAGCAGATGGAAAAATCTACAAAATCACACCAGGTACTCTTTATGCGCTTGACAAACATGATGAGCATCTATTACGTGGCGGCAAAGAAGATATGCGCGTAGTCTGCGTATTTAATCCACCACTGTCTGGTAAAGAAGTACACGATGAAAACGGTGTATATCCTGTAGATGAAGACTAATTCTTAAATTAAGTGGGAGAGGGTTGCCCTCTCCCTTATTTATATTAGATATCCGAATTATTCTACGTAAACAGCTGTTCCATAAGCAATGATTTCGGAAGCATTTTGCATAACAGCAGAAGTTTCGAGTCGTACAGTGACAATGGCGTTAGCACCCTTTTGTTTGGCATCTTCGACCATTCGTCCAATCGCTATTTGGCGAGCTTGTTCCATCATTTCAGTGTACTCTTTTATTTCCCCACCTACTAATGTTTTTAATCCCGCTAGTATATCCTTACCTACATGCTTAGACTGTATAGTACTCCCTCTTACGAAACCTTTTAACTCTTTTATTTCTTTACCATGTACTGTTTCAGTAGTCACTATAATCATGTTCATCTTCCTCTCTCTTTTCTTTTATTCGTTCTTTTACATATATGGCAATCAAACCAATAATGCTCAATCCATAACAAATAAAAAGAAAAATAGCAAACGTTTTGTTAAGAAACAAACTAAAAATAGCTGAAAATTGAAAAATAATAATTAAAAAAATAAACAGATATTTCAACTTTGACATAGTCTTTTCCCCAATATCATTGTAGTTTTTTCCATTATTATAGGTTCTATTCGCATTCTATGCAATTATCTTTTTATTATTAATATGCTGCTTAACTATACCCAGTATAAAAAACTCTATCTCCCGGATAGAGTTTTAATACTTTTCCATTACTATTAATCAAAGGACGTAAAACCTGTTGGTACCGAGTTTAATCCGTTCAATAGATTAAGCTGGATTGGGATTTTCATTACCTTTAATTTTCCTTTTTTCCACTTTAACCTTCTGCTTTTTCGCAGCTAGTTCCTTACTAAAGTCCTTTAATACAGAGAATGCCATCAATATTAATACAAACGTTAAAGGAAAAGCACTTACAATGATGGCTGTTTGCATTGCATCTAATCCGCCTGACCGCATTAGGATTACCGCTGAAGCGGATAAGAAAAATCCCCATACAAACTTAACAACGTTAGGAGGTTCTAGGCTACCAAAACTAGTTTGCATCCCTAATACGAATGTAGCCGAATCGGCTGATGTGACAAAGAATGTTGAAATTAGTAGCAAAGTAATTACCGACAATACCCCTGTAAATGGCATTTGCTCGAACACATAAAATAATGCTGTTTCCAAGGGTTGATCACCAATATTTGTTCCTTGATAAAAGTCAAAATAGATTGCAGTGCCACCAAATACTGCAAACCAAAAGATACAAACAATGGTAGGAATAACTGATACTGCAAACACAAACTCACGTACAGTCCTTCCTTTTGAAACACGAGCTATGAACGTACCTACAAAAGGGGCCCAAGCAATCCACCAAGCCCAATAAAAAATAGTCCAACCTTGAACCCATGAGGCTCTTTCTGCATTAAATGGCGCTAACCGCAATCCCATGCTAGGAAGATTTTGTATATAGCTGCCAAGAGTGGTGGTAAATATATTTAATACAAACTGCGTAGGTGCAAGGATAAGAAATGCAATTAATAGTATAAGCGCAAGAATTAAATTTGCATTACTTAAATATTTGATTCCTTTTTTAATCCCAGTACCCGCAGAAAGAAGAAATAACACAGTTACAATTACGATGATAATCAATTGAATAGAGAAATCATTTGGAATTCCTGTTAAGTAACTTAAGCCGCCATTAATTTGAGCAGCTCCTAAACCTAACGATGCAGCTACGCCAAAAATAGTTGCAAACACAGCAATTGTATCAATTGCAGTACCTATTGGTCCTTTTGCTTTATCTCCTAGAATAGGAGTTAAGGTTGCACTTATTAACCCTGGTGCTTTTTTCTTAAACTTATAATACGCTAACACAAGGGCAATTGTACTGTATATCGCCCAAGCATGGAATCCCCAATGAAGGTATGTGTAACGCAATGCCTGTGTAGCCGCTTCAGTTGTACCACCCTCACCTAATGGTGGGGTATGGAAATGCGAGATGGGTTCGGAAACACCATAAAACAATAAACCAATTCCCATTCCTGCACTAAAAAGCATCGCAAACCATGTAGCCCGATTGAATTCAGGTTTATCATTTTCATCACCTAATTTGATGTTCCCATATTTACTAAAGATCAAAAATATCGCAAATAATAGGAAAAAAGTAGCTGATAGTTGATAGAACCATCCAAACGAGTTTAGGAAATATGCTTTAGTAGTATCCATTATTTCACCTAAATGAATTGGTGCAACAACACCCCAAATGACAAAGGCAGTTGCTATAACTAGTGATATCCAAAATACATTTGATACTTTATCCTTCATAGTATAGACTCCTTTTCAGTACAATATTTCTAGTGAACGCTTGTTTAGTTCTAAAGTTAGCTTAACCACAAAAGGAATACATATACTCTGTTTGAAATGTGGATATTAAGCGGACCCAAACAAAAAAAATGCATGTGAATCTGATCTTAGACTCCATGCATAATTATATATTTACTTATGTTTCACCAATATAGCATTGCTTATTTCTCGGCCAGGCTTTGTAAGATACATCCCATTATAATAAAGCCCGCTAGATGCCCCTCCATCTAAGTTTATAGCTTGATAAGCTCCCGCCTTGAGCATCATCTCCGCAAGTTCATGGATGGTTGCTCCCGAAGTTGTAAGGAAAAGAAGTTTATTATCCTTTGTTACTCCAATAGCACTCCTTGCGGCTTTATCTTTAATAATTTTCATATCTTGAAACCCTTCATTTTCAAAATTAATTGAGACTTTCCCATCTGTAATTAAACGCGGCCCTGCCCCTATAGCTCCATCTGTCGATTCAATACTTAAACTTTCATCTACCACCTGATAGGATACGGTTGTCCCTATTTTAAAACGATCATGTAAATTATGAACCTCTGTACCGATCAAATTAATGACGAATCCATCTTTTGGAATTTTAACATTACCATTTGTAATATGAACTACTTTCCCTTTTTCAACGACTATATTTGTTCCGTAATCAAACCCAACTTCATCGCCACGCTCTGGTGTATATATCACAACGCTTGCACTAGAATTAAATTGAGGCGTACGATTAATCCAGTACGAATACCAATTGTTCGGCCATTTTGCAGAACCATTAGTAGAACCCACTATTTCCGGGTTGGCTATATTAAAAGTTACATTATTTTTTTCATCAAATGAAATAACTGTTCGCTCTTTTCCAACATGAACAATTTTTCCATCTATAATTATAACCCCATATGGCTCTTTCAAATCGGTATAAGCATCAAAAAAACTTCCATTTATCGCTACTACAGCATCATGTTGTTTTGCTATATTTTCAAGGCTATCCACAGCACCAACTTTATTTTTCGCAAGTGCGACACTTAAATCGATAGCAGGACTAGTTAAGTCAACTGTAATTATATTTGAACTGATTTTGTTTCCTTCTATAATAAAGTTTTTTTCAACATGATTAAAGGCAGATCCACTATGTTGTTTTGTAGCATCTGTAGACATAGAGGGACTAAGCAGCTCAGTGGTTAATGTTATGATTGAAGTATTAGGAATTTGAATCTGCACACTAGCAGTTTTTGGTTCCCAGTCAATGTCTGCACCTAATACAGTTGAAACAAACCGTAACGGAACATATGTAATACTGTTCTTAATGAATGGTGCTGTATCTATCGTTTTAGTCCCTTTGTTTACTAAAACTTCTTGTTCACCAATTGAGAGTAATATTGTGTTTTGATCATCTTCAATTGAAACTGTATACTTTTCACTATCCCAATTAACCTTCGCACCAAGATTTTCACTAACAAAACGAACGGGCACAAAGGTACGATTAGTTTTACTATCTAATAAAGCCTTTTCAGCTGCAGCTGCTGGGTAAGGTGCTAAAAGGATGTACAATCCTACTAGTGAGAAAACTATAGTATTAATATATTTTAAGTTCATTATTCTCCCCCTTTTCCTAAACTATATAATAATCATACAACATTAACAGACATAATTTCCTATAATTTAGAGAAATGGGTAGAAAGTATCGTATTACTTTTATACAAATCACTTAAAAATTAATTAGTTACAGTCCAAATTGTTGTATATGTGTTCCTACTAGTAAATGCACAGGATTAATATATTTAAAACTAATGTTCTTTGGACTAGTCAACTCTTTAAGGTGTATCTCAGATGATGCAGTTAACGAAATCTCTTCAATGGCTAAAGAATTCATAACGTAAGCCGGTTTTATTTTTATCTTTGTTAGATGAGATGATAAATCCTCTTGCTGAACGTCCGCAAGTGTTTCATTAACATAGGATTGTGAAATATAGGTTCTACCATTATAAATAAACATTTTTTTCGTTTTTGGAAGAGGTTGTCCATCCACAATTATCGATTTAGTTATTGGAGTTACATCTATATTCTTGATAAAACTTTGATCATAGCTCTCCCTGTGTTTATACGCTTTCAAAAGTAGCTTTTTGGTATCTTTATATCTTCCTATTGATGTTCCTTTTAATATTGCCGTAAAATAACGATGGCCATTATATTCAGATACAGTTACAAGTGTTCGACCAGCTGCATCGGTGTAGCCTGTTTTTCCACCGATAACTCCTTTTGTAGCAAAGGATGAATTCTTCAGAAATTGATTCGTAGTTCTCCATGTTCTTGTGATTTGTTTCCCTTTTTTATTTTTATATACGGCCTTATATGAAGAGGTATTAATGATATCTAAAAATCGTGGATGATCAGCAGCTGCCTTTAATATAACAGCCAAATCATATGGAGTTGTATAATGATCCGGGTGATGATATCCATGCGGATTTACAAAATGTGAATTTCCAGCACCTAACTCATTAGCTTTTTCATTCATTAATTTAGCAAATTCAGTTTCAGATCCTGCTATATGTTCTGCTATGGCGAGTGCACTGTCATTCCCTGAGTATAATAATGTTGCATATAACAATTGCTCTAGTGTTAACACATCCCCAGGTTTGATAAATACTCTTCTACTATCAATCGGTAACTGCTTAACATTGTCCGATACGACAACTTCTTCGTTCAAATCACCTTTCTCTAAAGCAATTAATGCCGTTAATATTTTAGTCGTACTCGCAGGATAAAAAGTTGCGTGGCTATTTTTTTCAAACATGATATTTTGCTCATTATCTTCTATAACAATTGCCCCGCCTGATTTAATTCGTTCAGTGAAGGTTATATTAGGCCGTGGCTCAACCGACTTACGATCGCTATTGCTTTCTAACCTTATATTTTCCATACTAGTGTTATCACTCTTAATGATAATAGTATTAGTTTTTTTATCAACATAGATTTTTTTATTTAAGCTTTCTGTAATAACTCTTAATGGTAAATATGTTTGCCCTTCAAATATAATTTTTGGATCTTCAGCTTTTAATTCTGCATTCTTCATCTCAACAATTAAATCTTTGAGTATAGCCTTTCCATGCATTTCTTCAGCATATATAGCCGGAGCGACTACGAAAAATAGAAAAAGAATAGTAGAAAGTTGTATTGATATTTTATGCACGGCATTCATCCAGATCCACTCCATCTTAAAGTTATAGTTGATAGAAATGTATGAGCCGAACTCTCTTAATATGCTATTAAAAATTTTGTAAGAAATCGCACTAGTCTATTAAATATTAAAAATATAATCATTTATAACCGGTTAAAAGTTATAGTATTTTGTCAACAATGGTAGCTAACCGATTTAATTGTAGAAAAGCTTTTCGCGGAGTGATAGCCTTGAACTTAATCAAATTGCAGATCGTTATCCTTAGTTGTTTCTCTTTAGCTGATGGGTATTTAACTTATATTGGGGTTTATCACAATGTAATTTCTGAGGCTAATCCATGGATGGGATTCTTATTAACTGAGCACCCTATGTATTTCTTTTTAGTAAAATGCTTTCCATTTCTTTTATTTTTTTTACATGCAGCATTTAGAAAAAGACTATATTTTGAAGTTTTAACTTTTGTGAACATTTTATATTTCGAAATCATTATTCTACATTCATACTGGATTACAAAAGCTTATTAACATAAAAAAATGCTTGCCAGATGGGAGGGCACTGAAAAACCTGACGGTTTTTCAAAGTATCAAGGATAACAGACAGAAAAAGACGACTCAAATTCAAAAACTGAATTTATTGAGTCGTCTTTTTTTGATATTTTGACTGTATAATTCTTTTACTTAATCCATTAACTTCAGTATTCTTTTTAAATTTACTGCGAATATTGCCATTGCTCCTTGCATCTCCATGCCAATTAGACCCGAGGATTTTGCAACATTATACCCGTGTCTGTTTTTCAATTCACTATTTTTAGCTTCTATTTTGTAGCGCTCTTTCGACTTTTCTTTAAAATATTCACTTTCTTGAAAGTTCATTTGTTCTGTATGTACATCGGATTTAATCGATACAGAATAACTCTTACTCTTAGCGCCCTCTTTGTAACAACTTTCCTTCAAAGGACATATCTTACATTTTTCCACATCAAAATAATAAGTGTCAACTTGATTAGTTGATACACACTTTTTCCCTTGACGTGCTTTTCTAATTGCCATATGCCCAGCCTTGCAGACATACATTCCTGCATCTTTGTTAAATTCAAATTCATCTTCTTTTTTTCGGCAGCCCTGCGTAACTGCTGGATTCAACTTAGCTACTAACTTTATTCCATTGTTTTTGGTATACTCAATATTTCCTTTTTCTGAATAAGCTGCATCTCCAATTATAGTCTTAACTTTCATTCCTGCACGTACCGTTTTTTCCACTATAGTCTCTAATTGTTTTCCATCATTTTTTTCACCAGTTGTTACCGTTGCTGCAGTAATAATTCTTTCTTCACTCATACCTATATGTGTCTTATAACCAAAAAAGGAAGAGTCCGCCGACTTATGCCCAATCTTCGCGTCTTCATCTTGTGAAAGTTGTAAATGTTCTATATCATCATCCAATGTCTCTTTTAAAAGATTTAATTTTTCTTTAACTTTTGGATACTCACAAAGTATTTCTTCCTTTTCAACTACCTTAACTAGTTTTTGACAGTATTCTATCTGATCTTCTAATACATCAGAATTGGTTTTGCTTGGAAATTTACATTTCATATTTACATCTATTTGGTAAATCGTCTTTCTAAGTAATTTCGATCGGTCCATCAAAACTTCTTTTGCTGATTTTTGATTATAACGAGCTCCTGTATGTGTGGCGTCCACAATGAGAGATTTACTTTTTAGAATGCCTTTAGCAATTGCAATTTCAACAGTTTTATTTATCAGTAAATCTAAAAGATTAATATCTTTTAAACGTAATTTCCGAAACTTCGTTAAAGAACTTGGTTCAATCACTGGGTCTTCTGGTGCCATATCAAGAAAATATTTAAACGACATATCATACTTTGAACGTTCAACAATATCAACATCGGATATATTGTAAATGGATTTTAACAATAGATATTTAAACATACGAATAGGGTGGATCGCATTGCGTCCATTATCATGACAATATTTATCTTCAAGTTCTTCATAAACAAATGAAAAATCGATTAGATCGTTTATTCTGCGTAGAAGGTTATCCTTTGGAACAACCAAATCATAAATTTGCATATATGGACTTAAATTCATCATCTCTTGTTTTTGTATCATCCAATCCACCCACTTGAAATTGATACTATAATTATACAAGAAAAAAGGTATAATTCCTCAAATATATGAGAATTATACCTTTTTAAAATTTTAAGGACTTTTTCAGTGGCCTCAATCAACTGGAACCTCTTTTTGTAAACTTTATACAGTTAATCTCTTTAATTATCCGTTACTTGTATTTCCCAACTCTTTATTTACTTGCACAGCATTATACTTCTCGACAAACTCTTCTAGGGTTAAGTTATTTTCAAAAATTTCAGTTGCAGCTTCTAAGCCAACATAGCGTATATGCCATGGCTCGTATTTGTAACCGGTAATCAGCTCTTTACCCTTCGGATAACGGATGATGAACCCAAATAAATGAGCATTTTCTTGTAGCCATTCCCCTTCTACGGTAGTACCAAACTCTTCTTCTAATTGAAAATTTTGTTCTGAAGTCGTGACATCCATCGCCAACCCCGTTTGATGCTCGCTTTCTCCTGGGAAAGCAACAACTGTATTCGCTTCCTCCACTCCAACAACGGCTGCTTTCGCGTTAAAAAGTCCACTTTGTCTCTCAAAAGATCTGTAACCAGAGGCAGCAAGAAGAGGGATTCCATCTTCTTTTGCTTTGTTAAATAATTTCTCAATTGCCTGTGCCGCTTCTGCTCTAATATATCTTTTAGGAATATCCTCTTCAAAGTAAAAGGGTATGTTGGGAATAACTAGATCAGTAGGTTCATAACTAGATGGTAACAAATAATTCTTGTTTACAACTGCCATTATATTATCAGGATTAACGATTGTTCCTTCATTCACTATTGTGGGAATAACGATAGATTTCAATGATTCGTCCTGATTATTATTATTTTGTGCTTCAATACTTTGATTTGTATGCTCTTCTTCACTAACTACAGTTTCGTTTAAAATCAATTGTTCATCTTGTTGCACAGTCGTTTCTTCGCTTCCATTTACGGTACAACCGCTAATAAAAAGTCCGGATAAAGAAACAATTAAAATTATTTTTTTAAAGCCCATTTTTTGCTCTCCTCTAAATGCTTTTTGACTCTATTATTCTACCACAAATTATTTATCTAAATTAATAAGGAAACAACAATAAAAACATATGACAATAATATACATTGCCATATGTTTTCTTTTTAAGATCACCTATAAATTTAATTCTTTATTTGCCATCCACAACTTCTTTTAGTATTTCATACGACCTTTTTTGTTTTTCTGTATCATAGATATACGAGACTACCATTAGTTCATTAACATTATATAGTTCTTGGAATCTAGTTAATTGTTTTCGTATCGTATTTTTACTGCCAATTAAACTTATACTTGTTCTTGCATGAACCATTTGTAACTCGCGCGGGCTCATCGTTTGATAGATGCTTTCATCTGGGGGCATTAACGGTAATTCTGTTCGACGAATAATGTTTAAACCAAATTGGTGCATCGTAGTCGATTCGAGAATTGCTTCTTCATCCGTTTCAGTTGCAATTACATTTAGACAGACAATCATATACGGGGCATCTAAATATTGTGACGGCTTGAAGTGATTACGATAAATGGAAATCGCTTCTGGCATATGTGTTGGTGCAAAATGGGATGCAAATGCATATGGCAAGCCTAACTCTGCTGCTAAATAAGCTGAATCCGTTGAGGAACCTAAAATATATAGCGGTACGTTCGTGCCTACTCCAGGAAAAGCTCTTACATCACCTTGCTGTTCCATCGGTCCGAAATATGTAAGTAAAGATTTAACATCATCTGGAAATGTAAATGCCGAATCATATTGAGAACGTCGTAATGCATAGGCGGTCATCATATCTGTACCCGGGGCCCTTCCAAGGCCTAAATCAATGCGATTAGGGTAAATCGTTGCCATCGTTCCAAATTGTTCAGCAACTACTAACGGAGAATGGTTAGGAAGCATAATGCCACCTGAGCCTACGCGAATAGAGTGGGTATGCTCTAACGTATGTTTAATCAAAATAGAAGTTGCTGAACTAATAAGTCTTGTCGTATTATGATGCTCCGCAATCCAAAAGCGTTTATAACCCATCTGTTCTGTTGCTTGTGCCAAATCTACCATTGAGTCAATAGCTTCCTTTACTTCTTGTCCTTGTCTCATAGGTACAAGATTTAACACTGATAAAGGTATTTGAATGTTTGCCATTTATTTTTATCCTTTCTTTTATTAGATTTACTACTATACTAGCAATAAAAGTCAACGATACAAACTTTTATGCCTAGTTAAATTGTTTCGCACTTTACCCCTAAAACGCCATCAATCGCTTTTAAATCCATATGAACATCAGTCGTATATCTTTTCTTATTAACTCGTACTAATAGTTCTAAAATAACCGTTTCTTTATTTTCTAAATCGTCAACCTTTACATGGTCAACCGCCACCTCAATAGCTTTTATATCTTTAAATATTTCAGTCATATTTCTTTCCTTTTTGATCGTCATTTTAATACGTATTGATTTTTCATTCAGCCTTCTAGGTCCGATTAATTTTATTAGGAGAGGTAAAAGTTCTACACTGACAATGATTAAAATCAAACTTAGAATTGCTTCTTTATAAAATCCTGCCCCTGTCGCAATTCCAAGTCCAGCTGCACCCCAGATCATTGCTGCCGTTGTAAGACCACGTACAGAGAGACCTTGAACTAAAATAGTTCCTGCCCCAATGAAACCAACACCGCTAATAATTTGCGCTGCAAGGCGCATCGGATCCATCATTACACCTGATTCTTTTTTAAAAGTATAGGCGGCCTCAATTGATACAATCGTTAATAAACAACTGCTAACAGCAATAACAATGGATGTTTTTAGTCCAAGTGGCTTGTTTTTTAGTTCTCGTTCCAGACCTATGATCACACCTATAATAGTTGATAACCCTAATTTTAATAACAAACCTAGTGAAACAACCATAACTTCCCCTCACTAACATTTAATTTACCTTGCTTTTTTTATTTATTATATACTTAATTTAGTAGCTGTGTATCTCATTTTCCTTTTACTCTCTTAACATAAAATTTTCAAGTAAGAACAAAATCAAGATCCTTGTTTTTAATTAAAGATCTTGATTCGTTATCCTATTCATCAATCCAAATTCTTTTCCAGCAAAAGCACTTCTTCTAATAATCGATCTGCTATCAATTCGTATCCTACTGAATTTGGATGAAGTGAATCACTAAAGAAGTCTGTTTTCGGTCCATTTATAAATAGATCAATAGTAGGTACAAATACACTTTCGTCATATTCACAAGCAGCTTCTAGAATTTCATAATTCCATCGTTCTATACAGCCTTGAATGTCTTTACCGTTGTGATATTCCACATAGGGATGATACAATCCCAGAAGAATTATCGGAGCTGTCATATTTTTATTTCTTAGGTTATTCAGAATGGCATGTATATTAGCTGAAAAACTACGCCTACCTTCATTCATTTTATTTTCATCCAGCTGTGCAAATTCATAGTCTGCACTTTTTCTAAAATCATTTGTACCGATGTAAAGAATTATATAGTTTGCATGTTTAATTTGCTTTCTTATCGTTTCATCCTTTAGTTGTTCTAATACATCATGTGTTGTATATTTTGGTATTCCGTAGTTGTACATTTGAACAGGAAAGCCGGTTTTTTCTTCAAATTTAAATTTGAACCGTTGGATATACCCCTGTTTGGTAGGATCACCAGAACCATGTGTGATCGAATCACCAAAAGCTACAATGTTTAAGTTCTTTGTACTTGCAGCGGAATTATCCATCCTTGAATATGTAACAAATATAAGTAAAAAGATGCAAGACATAACGGTATATTTTGTCATTAGAAAAACTCCTAATATTTTCTTATTAGGAGTTTATCCAGTGTTCCATATCCTCATGTGCATTCTTTATTAAAAAGTTTTTTGTTCTGCTATCTCTGTCCGTGAACCGAATTTATTGTATATTTTTTAGAGTGAGAAACTTTAAATTCGATAAGGGGCTGCGAAATTTTTCTAACCATTTTACTTGATAAAAACGCAATTAACAATATGGTTATGATAAATAAAATTATAATTTGTTCGGATTCATTCAGTATCTCCACTAATTCACTGTTTCTAAAATACTTTACAAAGAAACCATGTAATAAATATATATAGATTGAACTTGTGCCCCATTTTGTAAAAAAGAAATTCTGTCTTGGAACCAATGCCAAGATACTCAGTGTGGCTAGCAAGGTTAAGCAGTAAATACCTAGACGAATAATACCTCCATTTAGCTCTGAAGAGTTAAATGCATCATAAGGCTTTGACCCAAACAGCCATTTATAATCAAAGTCAGGAAATAAATAAAATGCAATAAATATTGAAATTAGTATAAAAAACGAGACATATTTGAACTTTATATCACGAATTTTTTCAAAATGTTCATTTTTTAGATAATAGCCAAGCAGGAAAAATGGAAAGAACACAAAAGTACGTGACAAACTTAAATAGTTGTTAATTTCATCAAAATATCCAACAAAAATTCCTAATGCCACCGCTAAGCATAAAGCAACTCTTGCTGTCCATTTGGTAAATAGGAAAAGCATCACATTCCAACAAAACAAACTTACTAAAAACCATAATGACCATTGTGGGTTTAAAGGATTCAATTCGATTATTTTATGGTCATTGATGAAAAAGTAATATAGAGAGTAAATTCCCTGAAATATTAAGTAGGGAATAATCAATTTCTTCGCTACTTTTTTCAGATAGCCTGGTTTTCGAAATCCCTTAGCAAAAAAGCCTGAAATTAAAATAAACGCAGGCATATGGAATGTATAAATTGTTGTATATAGCGTGTAAATCAACTTATCTTCATGAATATATGACTGTATGAAGTGTCCAAATACAACGAAAAAAATAAGTAAAAATTTTGCATTGTCATAATAAGCATCACGGGTATTCATAATCAACCTCCCAATAACCTTTATAGACTACCACAACATATTTCTATTCGTCTATAATTTTCGAAAGGTTTTTAACCGTTTTGACCATATTAGTAATGTTATTAAAATAGTTTAAATTTTCCTGCATTTCATAGCTTTTATTTGTTCTAATAAACCTATGATTATTGTAATGAGTATATCGAACGATTTTATTTAAGAGGATCAACCTAAAAAAAACACATACAATCAATCAAACAAGCGTAAGTAGCATTAGTTAATTAAATGAAATATCAATATAACTTTTACTACTTAAAAAATTTTTATTGTAAATTGTTGGTGCTATTATTCACTCATATTCCCAATTTTTGACTTGTAAGGAATAGATAAGTTTTTTTCTTACATTTGGGCATATTAAAAACGAATTATAGGAAAGCGAGTTGAAATGAATATGTCTAAGCAAGGAATGAGCAATAAAAATCAAACAAATGATCAACTTAAAAAGCAAGCTAGTAAAAATGACCTTGAATTAGGTACTGATTTTCAAATTGGTAACTCAGGCTCTCAAAGCCAAAAGAAAAGTGGACGGCAAGTAAACAAAAAGCCACATAATTAATACGTTAAAAATTAAAAAAAACTTTGTAAAGACGGATTTTTCTAAGAATCCGTCTTTTCTAATTTTGTAAAAAAACAATTCTTACCAAAAAATAGCGACTATTCTTTAAGAGAATAATCGCGTTTTCAACATATTATCTATCATCAACTACTTCTTTTAAAATTTCATATGATCTTTTCTGTTTTTCTGGATCATATATATAGGTTACCGCCATAATTTCATCTGCGTTATATCGCTCTTGAAATCTTGTTAATTGGTTTCGGATTGAATCTTTACTCCCCAATAAGGTCACACTCGACATAGATGTAGCAATTTGTTTTTCCCTTGTATTCCAAATGAGATCCATGTTTTCAACAGGTGGTTTTAAAGGTGATTGGGAACCCCTTACCACATTTAAGAAAAATTGATGCATTGTTGTCAATTCAATTTTGGCCACATCATCATTTTCAGCCGCAATGACATTTAAACAAACTATCATATAAGGGGCATCCAGGTATTCAGATGGTTGGAACCGTTGGCGATATATATTTATTGCTTCTTCCATATGAGCTGGTGCAAAGTGAGATGCGAATACATATGGTAATCCTAATTTAGCAGCTAGATAGGCAGAGTCGGTAGAGGAACCTAGAATATAAATTGGGATGTTCGTACCTACACCAGGATATGCTTTTACTTGATTTTGACGGTTCTCTGGACCAAAATACGTAAGCAATTGTGCTACGTCGTCTGGAAATGTAAAGACCGAATCGTGTTGAGATCTCCTAAGTGCACTCGCGGTCATCATGTCTGTACCAGGTGCTCGTCCAAGACCCAAGTCAAGGCGATCAGGATAAATTGTCGCCAGTGTTCCAAACTGTTCAGCTACAACTAATGGGCTGTGGTTTGGCAGCATTATTCCACCGGATCCGACACGTATTTGTTTAGTATTTTCTAAAGTATGTTTAATTAAAATAGTTGTGGCAGAGCTAACAAGTGTTGATGTGTTATGATGCTCAGCTATCCAATATCGTTTATAGCCCATTTGCTCTGTTGCTTGCGCCAAATCTACCATATCATCTATCGCGTTTTTAGGGCTCTGACCATCACGTATGGGTGCTAAATTTAAAACCGATACAGGAACATGTATATTTGTCATTTAAATTTGTCCTTTCTTTCTCTTGATTTACTATCTTATAATAACAACTTCAAAACCGGAAACAAACTTAAATGCTCAATATTAAGATACAATTTATACTTGTTAGTATTATTTTACACTGTTAAAATAAAAGAATTCCACAACACTAGATGCGGAATTCTTTTCTAAATTATTATTCCTGTAGTTTTTGCAACTCAATAAAAACGTTTTCATAATCTTCTTTTTGATCTGCTTTAAAAGAAGTATTCAAATATGTAATTACTCCATCTTTATTAATAATGAAAACAGAACGGATCGCAACTCCACCTTTTTCATTATACACCTTATAGCTCTTCATCGCTTGTTTATCCCAATCAGACAGTAATGGATAAGGCAGTGTTCCCATACTTGCAGCAAAAACACGATGAGCATGAATATGATCAGCACTAATTCCAAGCAATTCAGTATTTAACTGTTCGAATCTTTTATAGTCCTCTTTCCAAGAGGCAATTTCTTTAATTCAACCTGGTGTGAAATTCATGCCATAAAAAGCTACGACAACATTTTTTTTGCCAAGATAATTTGATAAAGACAGTTTCTCCTTTGTAGTTGCGGCTAAGGAAAAGTCAGGCGCTTGATCACCAATTTTTAGAGAGTCTTCCAAATTCGCTCCTCCTTTATTATATTAATAAAACTTCATACAAATTAGTGTTTCCGATTATCGTTTAGATTAGACCTAATTTGAATGTACATCAAGCTATCCATTGACCATAGGTAAACGGTTAAATAAAAAAATCGATTTCCTGGAAATAGGAAACCGACTTCAGATTGATTAAATTTAATTACTTTCAACTGTAGAAATCTTTTGGATACGTGATACCACACTAGTAACAATAATAACAACTAATGCCGGTAATAACCATCCAAGTCCATTACTATATAATGGCAAGGTTTGATCGAAAAAGTTAACGATGGTACTTAACCAGCCAAAGTACTCAATACCAAGTGAACCACATAATGCCTTTAATCCATCAAACGTACTAATTACAAAAGTAACAGCAATTGTAGTAATATATACTAATCGTGAATGATTAAATAAAGGCGATAAAAATGCTAATAAGATTAAAACAATAGATAGAGGATATAGAAACATTAATACAGGAATTGAAAAAGTAATAATGTTATTTAATCCAAAGTTTGCAATTACAAAAGTAATAGTAGCAAAGAACACAACTAATGTTTTATAACTAAATCTTGGCAATAAACTATGGAAATATTCTGCACATGAAATCGTTAATCCAACAGCAGTTGTTAAACATGCAAGGATAATCATTACTGCTAAAAATACAGAACCAATAGTGCCAAAATAGTAAGATACTGCATTACTAAGAACCGGACCACCTGTTTCTACTAGGCCGATCACTTCAACACTTGAAGCACCCAGGTATGCAATTCCGACATAAATCAAGCCAAGTAAAGTGATTGCAACTGCACCCGCCTTAGCTGTAGATGTTAAAACTCCTTTAGTTGATGTAATCCCCATTGCACGAATCGCTTTGATCACAATAATACCAAATACTAGTGATGCTAAAGCATCCATTGTATTATATCCCTCTAGAAACCCTTGTACAAATGCACCACTTTGATATGCACCTTGAGGTGTTTCGAAAGATCCCATCGGCTTAAAGAGAGCTGCTAATAATAGGACTGCTAGTAAAACTACTAGGCCTGGAGCTAATATTTTCCCAACGTTGTCTACTATTTTTGTAGGATAAAGGGAAAACAGTAAGGTAGTTGCAAAGAAAATGATTGTAAAAATAAGTAAACCAATTTGTTGTGATCCTTCACTTAAAAATGGTGCAATACCTACATCATATGCAACTGTACCAGTACGTGGTGCAGCAAAGAATGGTCCAATGGTTAAGTACAGTAAAACTGTAAAAAATACTCCGTAACCAGGTGTTACTCGACCTGCAAGCTCCTCTAGATCGCGACTCCCTGAAAAACTCATCGCCAGGATTCCAAGTAAAGGCAACCCTACCCCAGTAATTAGAAAACCAATAACTGCCGGCCATAAATTTGTACCAGCGTTTTGTCCGAGCTGAGCCGGAAAAATTAGATTACCTGCCCCAAAAAATAGAGCAAACAACATAAACCCTATCGCAGTATAGGATGAAAATGATAATTTCTTATTCATATATATGTGCCCCCAATAGATTTTAACTTCTAATTTATGTTAAAAATAATTAGAATATTTTATTAATATACTATATGATAATGCCTGTTAACAGAAAAAGCAACAATATTCGACAAATTCACTCCAAAAAAATTTCTAACTATTTAAATTTCCAGAAATTATTTTTATTAAATGTTCTTGATATACACTAAAACCACAAACCTTCGGAACAAGGATTGTGGTACGATTGGGCACATTAACATGATTTTGTAATCCTAACTAATAATAAAGCAATTTCTTCCCTGTTCTTTTGCATGATATAAAGCAATATCAGCCTGTTTTATTAATTCGTTAGGTTGAGTATACTTTTCTGGAATAACTGTTGCACTTCCTATACTGATTGTTACAAATGGGCTAGTACTTGAAACTTCGTTTAATACTTTTAAATTTCTTACATTATTAATCATTTGTTTTGCAATATGGGTGGCTCCTTTTTTATCTGTGTCTGGAAGAAGAACAATAAATTCTTCACCACCATATCTAGCTACAAAATCACTTGGCTTTTTAACCGTATCCATTAATACAAGGGCGATTTGTTTGATTATCCGGTCTCCTTCTTGATGGCCGTAAAAGTCATTATAGTTCTTAAAGTGATCTATATCTATCATTAATGCTGATAGTGGGTTACCATTCCGCATAGATCGGTTCCATTCACTTTGTAGCCTTTCTTCAAAAAATCGACGGTTAGGAATGCTTGTGAGGGCATCCATATTTGATAAATATTCTAAGACTTTAATAGTTTCATGTAATTTATTTTCCTTTTCAAGCCGTTCAGTTATATCTCGAGAAACAGCAATTAATTTCTCTATCGTTCTAGAAGAAGTTCGTATCGTGCGAGCATTTGTTTCAAGCCATATATATGTGCCATCTTCTTTTCGAAATCGATGTGTAAAAGTAACTACCTCAAGTTGTGATTCCATTTCAGTTCGTAATCGATTTACAATCTCAAATTCATCTGGATGAATAAAGTCAAACATATTTCTATTAATTAACTCATTTTGATCATAGCCTAAAATTTGACAACATGACGGGGAGATATACTCATAATCTCCGTTTGGCTTAAAAGAAGAAATAAGTTCTGTTGAATTTTCAGCAATGAACCGATAACGTTCATCATTCTTCCTAAGCTCCTCTTCCATCATTTTTTTCTCAGTAACATCTCGTAAAAATACTTCTATAGATGGCTTGCTATTATACATAATTAGTGCCGAGGACACTTCTATATCAAGAATTTTATTATCCTTTGCTAATATCTTCAACTCCATCCGTTCTACTCTTTTATCAACAAAAATTTTCTGAATACGTCTTCTAACGTCGTTATTGTAATCAGCATGGATAAAATCAAAAATTGACCTTCCAATAATTTCTTCAGACTTATATCCTATCAGTTCCTCTAATTTATCATTTACAAAAACTACTTTCTCGTTTTGATAAACTATAATGGGCTCAGGTGAGCCTTCAACTAATTGGCGATATAGTTTTTCACTTTCTTTCAGTTTAATCGTATATTTTTCATTTATAATGGATGTTATCAAGATGGTTACTAAAACTAATAGCAAAAATAAACCAATTGTCAAGCCGATAGCAAAGCCTGAGACTTCGTAATCTTTTACAAAAATAAAACGATTATTGTGAGTATGCTCAACAAAATTCGCTGCGCCCATCCCAACAAAGTGCATCAATGCGATAGACAATCCTAGCAATACAGCACCTGTTATTTTCAACTTGAAAGGATCGTATACTTGTTTATTAATAAGTGAAATAATCCAAAATGAAATAACAGACATGATTATAGCAATTATAATAGAAGTAATTACTAAAATAGGGCTGTACACAATTTTAGTATCCATTTCCATTGCTGCCATTCCTGCATAATGCATGGATGAAATTCCCACTCCCATTAACAATCCACAGACTAAAAAGTATTTATTGTTGCCAGTACTTAACTTCTTAAAGGATAAAAATGAAAAGATTATTGATACTATCAGAGACAAAATGATCATGGTTATATTATAATGAACTTTTATATTGATATGGAATGCTAACATGGAAATAAAATGCATGGACCATATCCCGCCCCCCATTATAACCGATGATATAACAACCCAAATTTTTGTCAATTTCCAAAGGATCAGATTAATAGCAACGTATGAAGTAAAAATACCAATCACAAATGAAAGTACTACTAAAGAAATAAGGGTGTAATCAGACATCACATTTTCGTAATACATAGTTAACATAATAAAACACCTTTAAAGTTTATTTATTGAATCGTATAAAATAGTATCCTATCATCAACATTATAGAAATCCCCATTCATTCCTAAAAATATGGTATTATTCCTATTATGAACCTAGGAAGTCATTCCTAATTACGTTAATTATAAAAGGTGTTTTTCTTTTAGAATAATTGCAAATAAAAAACCCTCCATGCTCTAAAGAATCATATCGAGGGCTGCCTTATCTAAGTTTTTTTTATTTACAAGTTTATTTATCTGGTTTTCAAATCAAAAAAGTCCCACACAACGGCAGTGTAGGACTCTCTCTTACAATTGATTTACTAAGCAATGCTTTTGAAATTTATGTATGTCGTCTTAAACTCTAAGCCAATAACCCACCATTTTGGCTATATTTTAGTATACCTTCTGCAGCTCGGTAAGCTAGTGCCCCAACTGTTCCAGTAGGATTATAGCCACTGTTATGTGGGAAATTTACAGCACCAACAACAAAGAGATTTTCGAAATCCCACATTTGCAAATAATTATTTACAGCGGATGTTTCAGGTTCAGCTCCCATAATAACACCGCCTGTATTGTGCGTGGATTGGTATGTTGTTATATCGTATGGGCCAAGCTCTTTAAGGGACTCAACATGATCAGCTCCCATTGCCTTTACTATATCTGCACATTTATTAGCTAAGAAGATTGCAAGCTGACGATCTTGCTCCTCAAAGTCAAAGGTAATCCGCATCAATGGATCTCCAAAGGCATCCTTATATGTCGGATCAAGGTCAAGAAAATGGTGTTTAAAAGGCATACTTGATCCTTGTCCACCGACGGCTAAAGTTCGATTTGCATATTTAATTGAATTTGCTTTAAATTCTTTTCCCCATGTAGGTGTTCCCTCAGGAACCTTATTATTTTGGATCGGTCTCTGCCCGGTCTGAGTCATACTGATCGATCCACCGTGAATGAAACCTAAATCAGTATGATCAAAGTTATCACCATTGAATTCATCTACAGTCATACCAAGTGCACCGGCACCGGCAAAGTTGTTAAACTCTTCCTTTTCAAAGAATCCAACAGCATTCCCTTTCATTACTTGGTAAGCATAGTTTTTCCCAATAACACCAGTACCTGTTTGTGGATTGTATGGACGTCCTATATCAGACATTAATAATAATCTCACATTATTAAACACGTAACTCGTCAAAACAACAATATCTGCTGGTTGTTCAATTTCTTCGCCTGTCGTTACATCTGTATATAGTACACCTGTAGCTTTATTGCCAGATTTTAAAACCCGTCTCACATTTGAATGTGTTCTAATTTCAAATTTCCCTGTTTTTTTCGCAACAGGAATAACAGTTACAACTGGATCGGCCTTAGCCCCGTATTCACATCCAAATCGTTCACAATAACCACAATACTGGCAAGCTGTACGAGAAATTCCATCTGGATTTGTATACGTTTCAGACAGGTTCGCAGATGGAAGGATGTATGGGTTAAGTTTTAAGCTTTTTGCCGCTTCTGCAAACTTTTTTAATTGGGGAGAGGTTTTCATTGGCGGTGTAGGATACTTGTTAGATCTCTTACCAGCTAAAGGATTTTCTTCTCCTGAAATCCCTGCCATTTGCTCAAACTTGTCAAAATACGGTTCCATCTCATCATATGTAATTCCCCAATCTTGAATCGTCATCTCCGCTGGGATTTTGTTTTTTCCATATCTTTCAATCGTCTTAGATCGTATTTCAAAGTCATATGGAAGAAAACGATAGGTTTGTCCATTCCAATGAACACCTGAACCGCCTAGTCCATCACCTAATAAAAATGAACCATATTGACGCATTGGTAATGCACGTATTTTTTCATTCCCTCGAAACGTAATTGTTTCTTTAGATAGATCCTGCATCATCTCATAACGTAGAGCATATCGAAGCTCATCATGAACCATGAAATAATCTTCCGTTTTTCTTTCCTTACCTCTCTCTAACCCAACTACATTTAACCCTTGTTTGGTTAACTCGGAAGCGATGATCCCTCCTGCCCAACCAACTCCAACAATTACCACATCTACTTTAGGTAATTTTTTTGCCATTTTGTCACCTCTATTTTATGCATTACTTATATAGATAATAAAATAACTAGCTTACTACTAATGACCTAGATGACTTCGCAAACTTTGCGGTTCTATTTCGGTAAACCCTTTTTCAATTATTTCCGTATATGCCATTTGACTACCTGGATAGCTTCTCATTCTCCAACCATCCATATTTCTATTTCCACTATATAAAGGATCGCTATAAGCCCCTTCTAATGTGCTGCCACGAAGCATTTTAAAGAAACCGCTCGCTGAAATAGTTGTCAGCTTTACCTTATCATCTTCAAAATCTTTTAAAACTGCATCCTGTTCATCTTCAGTTAATTCAACAAAACCTTTATTATATTTTGTCATGCTATAGTTTTGTATTTCGCGTAACCCTATATCGAAAATTTCACGTCGCTTTAATCGTCCTTGATATCCTTGAACCTGTTCACCTTTATAAAACGGTGCTTGCATATACTCTCTGGCATTAAATCCCCAATCACTGCTTAATTGATGGTCGATAAAAAATGCCACACCCAACTCTTTTGCCCCTGGCCCAATATCATCAGCAGGAAAAATTCGTTCTGTTGCTGCTTCAACGATTTTAAATTGTTCAGGTGTAAAATACATTAGAGCTAATGTTAAATTTTCTGTACCTTCGTGTGCCTGTTGCGGTGGTGGAGCACCGTCATTTGTTTTATCTTTTGTGGGTAAGAAACTACCTAGAATCCCCCCTACAGCTAAACCACCCAAAACAAAACCAGAATTTTTAATGAAATTTCTTCGTGATGTTGACTCAGGGGTTCCTTTTTCCTGTTGTTCTTTTGTATCATCTGCCATAAAAGCACCTCCCAACTTTCGTCAATAATGGTATCTTACCCCAAAGATTTTCCATTCATACCAAAAATAAAACGGGTAATAATAAGATTGAAAAAAAATATTTAGAGGTGGTAAATTATGAAAACATCTTGGCGAAAATTGTTCATTCCTGTAATAAGTTCCCTCTTTATACTTTATGGCTGTGCGGGTCAACAAGGTGCCGGTGATAATAATCAAGGGGATAATCTCCATGAACCTTCTGCTGATCCAACCAATGTATCAACACAGAATATAAATGATGCTGGAATCATTCCTAGCATAGACAGCGAGAAAAAGCAGACTACAGATGAACACGGAGGTACTACCCATGGAATGGGGTCAAATGTTTATAGTCTCATCGGTAGTTCAGGTTTACATGATGGGGGGATTTCATCACATCTTGAATCAAGACTAAGTGGAGAAGGTATCAATGGTTTAAAAGTATTTGTACTTGATGATACTGTAATTCTTGCAAGAGACAAGGCTGATTCCACCTCAAACCAGTATGACCCTCTCCAAAACCACGTGTTATCTGGCGAAGATGGTTTGTCTGGCAAAGGTGAACCTGAGGGTACAACAGACGCAGAATTTACTGATGATAACCTAGAAAAAGCCAAAAATTATATGAATAACGTGTTTAACGGAAATGTCCAGATCTTAACTATTACCAATCCAGAGGCAGACGATTTAATCGATAAAATTAAAGCAAATTTATTTTCTTCATCTGTCCAATATAATGAACTAGCTGAGGATATATCGACTCTAATAAAGATGACGAAGGAAAAATAGTAAGAAATGCTTAGCAGATTGAGCTTATTGTTTTGCCTACAAATGACTTTAAACTACCTGTTCTCACTATAATGGGATCAGGTTTTTTTAATACTCATAATGATATTTTACCAATTGGTTTGGAACAAAATATTTGGTATTAAAATTGATATCAAGTAGGTTTACAGTAACAGCAACAAATACTAGTCAATGAACAATTAAAAAAATCTCTACGGATAATCCCGTAGAGATTTTTTAGTTGATATCATTTTGGTCTCTTTTATTTAAATAGTTGTTTTGAATCCAACAAAAAAAACTTTAAAAAACAAGACAAGTAGTAGGATTAATGAAATCGACATTAAAGTATTTCCTAATAGAATTTGCTGATCATTTAAATAATTATTACATAAACGAGTAGGGGCATTTGCATATAACCACCCCATAACAAAAGTCATCGAAATGACATTTGACCAAATAAACCCTTTGACTGTTATATTTAGACTTTTCCAACTCAGTGCAAGCGGCAGACCAATTAGAAAAGCTATCATTACTACTTTTAACATTTCATACAATGCACTGTTTAGCGCTGCATCAATTGATCGTGGTAGAGCCAATATAAAGCAGTAAATAATGCAATTAACAAACCTACCAAACCATGGGAATTATACGATTTTATTAGCCCACCAATTCGGTCTCTAATGCTTATCCCTATTAAATACCCTCCAACTGCTAATAAAGGAATTTGGACAATCATATGTCCTACCATCGTACTAACTAGTGCATTTCTAATCAATGGTATACTTAAAAGTAAAATTAATCCAAGTCCGAGCGAAAATTTTAGTTTCATTATATGTTCCCCTTTAAATCGATAGCATTTGTTTAACTTCTTTAGTTATTTTTTCAGGAGCATCATAATTAAAAATTCGGATCAATTGTCCCTCTGGATTAATTAAATAAAAGGCTGCATTATGCTCATACCCTGTTTCTGTTGGTATAACGACAACCCCTGTTTGCTCTAACAGAACCCTTAGTTCTTGTCGGTCTGGGATTCGAACCATTTTCCATGATTGTCCATCCGCTTTAAATAATTGTCGATAATGTTCAAGATGATGTGGCGTATCGCGATCCGGATCAAAACTAATACTTAATATCTGAATAATTTCCCCAAGGATATGTTCGGGAAGACTTAGATATATTTCTTGTAAATTCGATTCAACTATAGGGCATATATCACCACAACTTGTGTAAACAAAGGTTGCAATTATGTATTTGCCCTTATAATCTCCAAGTGTTGTAAACACTCCCTTGCTATCTTCAAATGTAACATTCTCCAATTGTGGAGTGTGATTTAATATGTCTATTCTTCGTGCTTGTTCGGCTGTAAATGCTTGAAAGTGGTTCGTTCCAAAAAACAATAAGGCCGTTCCAATAACGGTAATACACATATTCAGTAATAAGCTGATCTTAGGCATGTTTCTTTAACCTTATCTGTTCGCTACTATATTCATCATTTAGTGAAACTAATTTACCAATCTTACTAGCATAATGAATATAGCGAACCATAAATAAAAGGAAACAGAATGTGACAACCATCCCGAAGATAGCGCCAGCTACATCTGCTGCTATCCACTCAGGATAATGCTCAGCCCATCTTCTAGGCGCACTTACTTTACCAGAAAACAGAAATGAGCCTGTTACCCCTAGGAAAAACAATAAGTAAAACCATAGTGCTATACGATCTACACCACGATCTGTTCTTCCACCTTCCACTTTTGTAAGATAATACATAAATCCAATTATCATAGCACATGCACCAATTCCCATATACATATGGAAATGACCAGGTACCCATTTAGTATTATGCATTACATGGTTTATAACAATTGTTGCGTCAACTATCGCAGGCACAACCCCGATCACCCAACCAAACATAGATAGGAATAAAAAACTAGATGCAACATCCCATTTAATGCCAGAGTAGTAAATAATCATTAGCGCTCCATATGCTGTTACAACTAATACCGGCATTCCATTCATATATGAAAGGACTTGTCCTATGATTAACATCCATTTTGGCATAACAGTATCCATTAGAAGGTGATGAGGGTATATTATGATTGTAAACAGCGTTGACATATTCCAAGCGATCAAAAAAATCTTGTTAGATTTCCAAGGCCGATTTGTATAACGTGAAAGTAATTCATATACTGCAATTACACCCATATAGATAATTGAATTTGCAAAAATGTGACCAAATGCATAAATTAAGTTTTTCGCTAGTAACGGATCAATTGTGAAACTTGATATAAAAATATTAATGATGCTCATTATTAGGATCGATGCACCTGCAATAAGTGCAGTGATATCTACTATGCAAACCATAGTACTAGCAACAACCGCTGCCGGTGGGCCATAGCCTGTCTTTTTCCCAAGGATATATGGCCAACCCAACGCATTTGAGAAGCTGCCATATTCTTTCATAATGGCACGTGAAACCTCCAAAAATAAAATTAGGAAACCTGTTCCGATAACTAACATACCACTTAGATAAAGCGTAGCAGCCGTTTTTCCCCACATCCCCCCGGATATCGCTGGCAGTGGATATAAAAATGTCCATCCGCCTGCAAAGTCAAAGGCAAAAATACCAACTAAAACCATTGAAACGCCAATTAGAAAAAATACAAAATTAGTGGTAAATGCTACTTGTTTTAATGGAACGTACTGCATTAGGAAATACCACATAATCGCTGAGCCAGCAAGGGCACCAGCCCCAACCATACCAGTACCATGGATTGTCATAATTTTATAAAACATCCCTGGATTAATTTCGAGTAAATTCCCTTGTCCTAAAAGCATTAAAACGCCAAATACCATCATCAATAGAATAATGGAACCACTGATAACAATCGGAAATACAACTGATTTCTTTGTCTTTGAATCTATACTAACCTTAAGTGTATTGTTTTCCACTATATTTCCCCCCCTTAAAATATCGCTACTCTATGACTGTAATCTCACGTGTCATTGCATGATGTGCAATACCGCAATATTCCATACAAAGAATGGTGTAGGTACCGGGTATTGAAAATTCATAATAAACAGTATTTATGTATTCTGGCATTGCCTGTGTTTGGGCAACTATATTCATATTTTCATCATATAAACCGAAACCATGATTTACATCCATACTCGTAACATGAAAAGCTACGTAATCCCCAACTTTAAAGGTATCCTCAGATGTATCGAAACCAAACTGAAGGGCTGTTATATTTACATCGATTGGAGTGCCTTTCGCTTCTACCCTCTCAAAAGGTAGATCTTGAAGCGTAAAATAGCTGACAATTATGACAATGCTGAATAAAAGAAAAAACCAAATATTTCGAATAAAATACCATTTTTTCTGGATTCCACTGTATTCCACACGATAACTAGACCTTGTTAATACGAATAAAAAGATAAAGATAATAAATCCACTTAATAATAATGTAATCACCCATGCTGCCTGTTGGTACATTTTTATTCCCCCTTTTTTAATCATTTTACTAAGATACAGTTTTTTTGCCCCCAATATCTAAAATAAGCCTGAATTAATGAATTTTCCATGAAATACATCACGGAGTTCACATTTTTTCCAAAAAGTAATCTTGACGGATGCCTTTTCACTAGTTTTTATTTTTACTAAAATGTTTAAGTAAAAGATTAAAATATAGTAACATAAAATAAAAAAAGCTCCCCATACATAGGGAACTTTAATTTAATGAATTTATTTACTTTGGAGTACGATATTCTGGTCCATATAATATAAAAGCACTAAATGAGGTTCCACCTGAGACTGCATCAAGCTCTGTTTCATCTAACTCGCGCTCTCCTGTATCAGACATATTTACCTGAGCCTGTTTAATGATTCCATTTTCATCTACACCAAGCTCTACTTCTATCCCTTCAGGTAAATCTAATCCAGTTAATTCCTTCACAGCTGCAGCTGGATCTTGTAATGCAAGCTTACGAAATGTTTCATCTTTTGACGCGCGTTCCTTTAAATCAGCAAAAACTAAATTTGCTTTTTCTACTGTCCAAGTCATCTTTTCCCTCCAAGCGCTAGTTTACTAGCTATTTTTTCCCATACTTGCAAACTCATTATATGCCAATTTCACTATGTTTAACATATAAAATTGTAAATCTATTCAAAATTTTTAGCTAAGAATAATAAAGTTTTTTCTGTATTCAGTAATTTTGGGTTCCATCGGCATTACTAATTGATTAATAATTCTTTGCATTTGTTGATTATTATCTCTTATTTGAATTACACAAAAAGGAATCCCGGTATTCAAACCAGCCCTTGATGAATGAACGGCTAATGTAATTCCTAACCACGATTTCCGATATTTTTCCCGTAAATAAAGGGTACGGTATAATAAAGTGTCTGAAACCTCATGATCAATGATAGACCATCCCACCGGTTCATCCGCATCCATGAGAACAAAGCTGCAATGTTGATTTATGGAATCGAGTTTCCAATTTGGCATAAAATAATTTACAAAGCCAGTTTCCTCTTTTAAAGGCAGGGCAGAAATGCGTTCAGCTAAATCAAGTGACCATGGAACGAGCCTATATCTAGCTGGTAGGTGATCCTTTTGTAACCACTTAGCTTGTTTTAGATGTTCCATATTGAATCGATAATAGCTGCTATGTAAGGTCGGTGTATTCCAACCACATTGTTTAAGCAATATTTCGAACGGAACAATGCTGGGAAGTGCAAAATACTCAACAGTGATTACTTTAATTTCTTTGTGAAGGAAATAATTCATTAACTCTTCAAGCAGCCTCTTCCCAATTCCTTGTTTTCTAGCACTACCTTCAACAAATATTGAAACTAATGAGCCCTTGTTGTTTTCTTGATCTATTACGCCAACAACCATACCAACTGGATTCCCTTTACTTCGAGCACCATAAGCTATGAAACTTGATTTTGTAAATTCATATATATCTTGAAACAGAGGTCGATAAGACTTATATGTGTACCCAATAAATGGCTCAGCATTTTGTGGTGTAACTTTTTCAATTTGAATGGTCTCCAACTATTGGATACCCCCTTTTCACATGACTTGGCGAGCGGCCATTTTAGAAAAATGACCTCCAAGGTGTATTAACTCATCGTAGCTGCCTTCTTCAACAATCCGACCACTTTCCAATACGATAATTCGATCAGCGTGACGGATTGTACTCAAACGATGTGCAATAACAATACGTGTAACATTCATTCGATCAAGTGTTGTAGTGATTTTTTCTTGGGTAATTTGATCGAGGGCACTTGTTGCTTCATCTAAAAATAAAATTCGTGGATTATGAACAATGGCTCGAGCGATTAAAATTCGCTGTACCTGTCCCCCAGATAGAAATCCTGAACCATCGGATAATACTGTGTGCATGCCCATTGGTAACTTAGAAATATCTTCATCTAAACCTACAAGTTGTGCTGCATCCCATGCATCTTCAAGCGATAAACCACCGTTTTGACCAATTATATTATCTGCTATATCACCAGCCCAAAGCGTGCCGTTTTGTAGTACAACCCCACACTGTTTACGGACTGCACTTAATTGTAAGCCATTTAGATCTTTTCCATCAAAATAGATTGAGCCTGATTGAGGAATGTCAAACCCAATTAACAAGCGTAGCAAGGTAGACTTGCCACTGCCTGAAGAACCAACTATCGCAACATATTCACCTGCTTGAATATGCAACGAAATATCATTCAATACTAAAGGTCCATCCGGGTCATAACGAAACGAAACATGATTTAGTTCGATGCTCCCTAACAATAAACCAGGATCACCATTACTATCACTTGTCTCGGGCTGTGTAAGTAGTAATGGTTTAATTCGCTTGTATAAAGGAATTAACTCAAATAACGAAATGGTAGATGAACAAAGTCCGATAACGGAGCCAATCAATGTTCCGAAGGCTGCATAGAAGGCAGCAAATGTACCTGATGTCATTCCGCTGTTGCTTCCCCCCGCTAACCAAAACAAAAGAAGACTTGCAGTTACCAAATAGCCACTATTTATAATCAGCAAAATGTTTTGTACGGATCTTAATTTGAACGCATATGCGCGCTGTAAACCAAATCGTCTGCTCCATTGATGGAAAGCTCTTGATTCCGCATCTGCTACCCTAAATTTGGCGATACCTCCAAATAACTGGACTAATAAGCCATTTACACTTCCTTCAAGTTCCGTTTTTTTCTCAGTTAGTCTAATCAGAGGAAATGAAATACCGATAAAAGCAAATACGTATATACAAACGAGCCCTATTGCTAGCCAAGCTAATTTAGGAATATATAAAAATAGTAGTCCCGTCTGTAATATTGCAAACAGCGTACTAGCCATCCCGGATATAACCCAATTAGACAAAACTCTAAAAAATGTATTTACACCACTAACTCGGACAGCTAGGTCACCTGCTGAAAATTCTCGAAAAAAGGTCAATGGCATTTGCAATAATCGGTGCCAGACTGCACTTTGAAGAGAAGCGTCCCAAGTAGTAAAAATTCGTAACCACATACATGATTGTGTAATTGTAAATCCAAATACAGCAAAAGCGATAGCGGTTAGCATAATAAACATCTGTACAAATTGTTGATTATCTAAATCAGTAAGTAAAGTATCTATTAAAATACCTGTTGCTGCTGGGAAACTGAGACCTAATAGCCCAACTATAAAACCTATTCCAATCCCCAAGGTTAAATCTTTTTTTAGTCTTTTCGATAAGGCTAAATTTGCTAAATCACGTAATTTTAATGTTCGATTCGGTAATGGACGATATAATTCATATGCAAATGGTTGAAAAAGTTCGGCAATTTCCTTATTAACCATTATTGGATCCTCAGTTTCTGCTTCAACCCACACTTCGTAGCCACCGACCATTTTTGGAATAAGAGAAATCGGTGTCCCATCCACTAGAAAACCGAGAAGTGGCCCGTGATCCTGCCGGTACCAATCGCCACGAAGTGCAACTCGACGAAAGGCAACTCCAGACTCCTGGAATATTTGTTCAGGGGTTAACCGCTTACCATCTGACAAGGATTTAGGTTGACGAATATTGATGCCAATGCAATTCCCTACTCGTCTAATACAAGCTATAAGAGGATCAACATTATCGTAATAGTCCTTTTCCCCAAATCTATTCATTTCTGTAACTTGTTTTAAGCTAGATACGGCTTGCTCCATCAGATTACGATTTTGCTGTATCCGGGCTTGTAAAGCAGCTTTCTCTTCAAACTCATTATTTTTTGCTCTTTGTAATAATACGGTTGCAACTAGATAATGATAGTCCATCAAGTCCTTCAGCCAATTTCCCGTTATAAACAATTTGTCAGATTTATATGCTTTAAGAACACTTCCTGCAGCAGCAGCAATCCATGAAGCTCTAGAAATTGGGATTTTGGCTCCTGCATTAACTCTTGGAAGGCTCCCCATATTCCATGGCATTATTGGCTTATTCAATGACTCAATCCAAAGTACTCCACTTTCAGGTGTAAATGAAGTATTCTGTATTACAACTGTATCACCTGATTCGTTAATCGTTTCACAGCCAGGTAGGGGTGGTGAGGGTGCAATGACTTCACCAAGTAAAAGTAGCCATTCGTCGATTTTTTCACCCCATGCTTTGTGGTACTCAGCACTTGTTGCGAGTACTTCCAATGCCTTACGAACAGGTATCCGCCATAATCTTGTATGGGACGGTATATCAGCAAGCATTGCAACGCCGCTTTTAGAAGGTAGGGAAAAGATCAACCCCTTCTCTTCTACACAAAGTAAAAAATTTCTCCCACCAGCTATAGCTCCATTATCTTGAATGGGTACAGTATATAGATCAACTGTTCCTGAAGCGACATAATAAAAATAATTTGTTTCATTTATTAACAACCATGCTTGATCAGATTCTTCAACCGACGCAAATTGTGCTAATGCATTTTCGATCATAAAATACCTTGCCTTTCCGAAGATGCATCAAATAGCCGCTTATATGGTCCTTCGACTCTTGAAAGCTCACTATGTGTCCCTTGTTGGACAATATGCCCATGCTCCAAAACGATTATCTGATCACAATCTCGAATTGCACTCAAGCGATGTGCAATAATGAGACAAGCACAACCGCGACGTCGGATATTATGATAAATCTCTGATTCTACTAAGGGATCAAGCGCACTCGTTGCTTCATCAAGTATTAACAATGACGGCTGCTGAGCCAATGCTCTTGCAATTTCAATGCGCTGCGCTTGACCTCCACTGAAATTGCGCCCACCTTCCTCAACATGATGATCGTAACCATTCATTTTGGCAGTAATCGTATCATGGATACAGCTATCTTTTGCGGCCTTCACAAGCACTTCCTCCGGAATGGTAGCATCCCACAAGCTTAAATTATCCCAAACTGTGCCCTCAAATAGCCGAATGTTTTGGTCAACTAGTGCAACGGAATGAGCTAGAACTGAACTTGGTATCAAAGAACGATCATTTCCATCAAATAATACCTTTCCTGTTTTCGGTTTACATAAACCTGCAACTACCTTCGCCACAGTTGACTTTCCACTACCCGAACCACCTACGATTGCAATGCTCTTACCGGGCTCTAGATGAAAAGATAAACCACTTAATAATGGGGGTTCAAGGGGACTATAGCCAAATACAACATCTTTTACTTCAAGTCTACCAGTTAATTTTTTAGGATAGTATGATTGGGATAGGCGATTTAGCCTTAAAGGTATTTCCTTAATATTCTCATTTGAGTGTGTTGGGTGTACAAGCACATCATCTAACCGTACCAAGTCTCCTCTCATCTCTTGCAATTCACTCCCCATCGACACAAGCTCTTTTATCGGTTGCAAAAAGCCTTCTGCAAAAGCAATGAACGCGAGTAACATTCCGACAGTGAAATAGCCATTCCAAACTAAATAACCCCCGAAAACTAAAAGGATTGTCTTATTAAGCAATTCAAGTAAGATGGGTACTGCGGATAAATATTGGGCAGAAAGTCGAGCTTGCTGCTCAGAGTTTACAAGATTTGCTTGATAACCAGCCCATTTAGAAAAGAAATCTGCTTCTCTTCCATTTGCTTTTAACGTCTCCATATTCATCATACCTGCTACAGATACACCAGCAAATTTGCCACTGTCTGACTGTAGTATCTGATTTTGATCCGATCGTTTCCTAGATACATATAAAAGATAGGCGATATTTAGTGCAGCAAAGCACATGACTGTGCTTGCTAATAGCACATGATATGAAAACATAAACACAAGGTAGAAAAGAACTAATAACAAATCAATCATTGTACCCGCTAGTCGGCTCGTTAAGAAAGATGCAACCCGGTCATTCAGCTGTACTCGCCTAGCAAGCTCTCCAGAAAATCTATGAGCAAAAAAGTGAATAGGTAACTGAAGAATATGCCAAATAAATGTCCCCGACATATACAGAGATAGTTTGGTTTCTAAACGAAGCAGGACATTTTCTCGTAAACCGGTTAGCGTCATTCGAAGTGCAATTACAACTGCCATCCCTATGAGCATTGCTGTTAGCCATTCAAGCTGTCCTGCTAGCAGCATCCGATCAATGTAGATCTTCAAAAAAATTGGTACCAATACACCTAAAAGTGCAAGGGCGAGACCTGCTAGTAGTAAATAAACAAACTCTAATTCATTTCCCGCTATTCGTTTCCTTAAAGCACGAAATATGGAAAAAGGCTGTCCGCCGCGTTCGAAGTGTTCGCCTGGCTCCATTGTAATAACTACACCTGTAAAGGACCTATCAAACTCCTCTTCTGTTACAACAGTTGGTCCCGTAGCGGGGTCATTCAAGTATACTTTCCCTTTACCGAAATGCTCGACTACAAGAAAGTGGTTGAAATTCCAATGGATAATAAAAGGCGGCTTTACTTTCCTTAAACTATCCACTTCCTTTTTATATCCTTTCGCTTCCAAACCATAGTTTCGAGCCGCCTTTAAAATATTACTTGCTTTGCTGCCGTCTCGAGATACACCACATGCTACACGGAGAGTTTCCAATGGTTCAAACCGACCGTAATAGGAAAGTATGATACCTAGCGATACGGCACCACATTCAATGGCCTCCATCTGGAGCAGCGTCGGTGTTTTTATTCTTTTCCGAAACAATCCTACTCCTCGTTTCATCTTATTTTTATTCCTTTCTTTCCCATTTAAAACAACCATTCTATTGGCTTTATTTTTTGAATTAAAAAGTCAACTGTACTAAGAGATCCTGGCTGAATGACGAAATTTGAATCAGCTTTAGGTGCTGTCCATTTTAGTCCAGTAGAGTGCGAGCGTTCTGTTTGTAAGCCTATACGTATCTCTGCCAATGATCCCTGCGCAATAAACCTTTCAACTACATTCATATTATTAGTAACTCGCAGCATTTGGTCCGAATCAACAGGATTTGAAGAAACATGTAATACTGTTCCTAGTATAGCTCCGTTTTCGCTTGAACGATCACCATTCGGATATACTCTTACCGATGTCCCGTTTTTAATCAATTGCGCTTTCTGTAGCGGCATGTAAACCACCATCTCTAAATCCTTTAGTGGATCACCAGTTTGCAAATCAATAACCGCTTCTCCACTTTTTAGCCACTCCCCAACTTCATAATGTACCGCCAATACGGTACCTCGTTGCATACTCACAACTTTCATTTGTTCAAGCAGACTTGAAATGGGCAAACTTTGTAAATCATTTTCAATCCAAGTTGGATCGTAGATTCTAGCAATCGTTTCCCCGCGCTCAACCTTGTCTCCTGGTTCAATTGAAAGGTCCGTCAGCTGTCCTTCAAATGTAGTAACTACCTGGACAACGCCACCACTTGTCGTAAACACCCCCTCACCTGATATCTTTATTTGGAGCTGCGCCGTTATACTCCATATTAGCGTTGCAATTATCAGCAAAAAGATTGATAATAGTGCAATCCAATGCGGGGGGCGTGTAATGGTAATTAACATATCAAGTTTATCTGGTGTCGACAATTGCTCTAATGATGCTTTTCTAAAAACATGTTTATTCATTGTGATCCCCCTCAAAATTGAGTTCATATTCGGAGATCATTCCACTCCAAGCTCGAATTTGACTTAGTGTTTCAACCATTGAATTTGGTGATTTAGTATGTGAATTTTGTGCCGATTCGATTGAAAGCATGAAAGCATCGTACGCTGACGCACTTATGGTGTCAGGATGTATTCCATACCGATCTTTATAATCTTGTATTTGTGGATTTACCGTTTGCTGACTTTCTATTTCTATTATTAAAGGATTATACTCCGGTATCATTTCATTTCGTAAAATGCTACTAACTTCATGTGAAGGATCATATACAATGATCGCATTGGCTTCCAATGCACTCCATTTGTTCAAAAATTGACGGTTCATTTCTGCTGATTTTACAAGCATAATTCGATCAATTGTTGTAACACCTACACGTTTCGCCTCGTTTTCTAACAACTTTGCTAGTTCTCTTCCCCTTGAGGTTTGATCATAGTAAATGACTATGGACTCGATACCTTGCTCCACTAATTGCCGAAGAAGTTCTTGGTGCTCTAAGTCAGTCTGTTGTGATTGTGAAAGATAAAAGATTTGCTTACCACTTGTTATAAGTTTGATGGGGTGCAATTGATTTGGTTGTAATATGATCCATGGAATTTCAGGGTTCATCATTTCAGATGGAGTTACTGCAATCCCTAGCGTAGCAGGTTTATGATTATCCTTTAACGCGCCTTCTTGGATATATCGAACCTCGATTTCCGTGAACTTTGTTGAAGAATCCTTTAATTCACTAAAAGCAAAATCAATTCCCCTTTTTACTGATAATGCCTCGTTTTCATTTTCAGGTAGAATCACATCTAAAATAAATTTAGAGTTATTCTGCTCTGAAACTGCTGCTTGTGATGGAGTGTTACCTAAATCCATACTTTGCCAGACAGGAAAAACAATAACAATAGAAAAACAACTAAGCGCCGCCCGGCGCGCCCATAGACGTATTGCTGTCAAAATAGAATTTTCCTTAATATTCCCAACATATACCGCCAACATGGTGACTATTGCAGGTAGAACAGGCGATAGTTCATAGTAGGTCCATGCCGAAATCGTAACTAGTAAACCGATCCACGACGATAGTAGTGATCCAGCTTTTCTGCGTAAACTTGCAACAATTATAAATAGCAGCAGCAATGGAACTAAAGGAGATTTACCAGCCCAAAATTGTTGGCTAAAGGCACTGCCTTCAGGCGAAACACTCCATTCTAGGAACGGTTGTGTCAAGCCTGCTAATAATCCGAAAACAACCCATTCTGAAAGCTCTTTTTCCGACCATAACGCTTGATTATTCCCATGGATTAAGTACAGAAAAGCAAATGCACTTACACCAACCCATAAAAACGAAACCTCTACCGGCCAAGATATCAATATAGTTGGAATGGTCAGCATCATGATCAACATGGAGAGCGTATCTTTACGTGACCAAGATCCAAAGATTAATAGATTATCCTCAAGAACAGACTTTTCATGTATGACACTGTCAGTTGAATTTTTTCTGCTAATAAAATAGCTAATAAGTAAAAAAATACTAATCACCGCAAATAAAGGAAAAGCAATCATTAGCCAAACAGAAAACAACTTTGATGTTAAAGGTACATCTAATACAGTAAGAACAAACCAGCCGATGAGTGAGCCTTGAATAAATAAAACAACTGAAGGAATAAGATATTCGACAGCCTTTTTGATTGGAAACGCTACTTGTAAGACATCCCTTCTATGCCTGCTCGATGGTAATAGTATAGGAGAAAGTGCACCTATAGCTGTTAAGATCGTGTAAAGCCAGACCTTATGTATAGAAAAGCGTATAATCAAAGTTAATATTAGGCGCTGAAACATACCTGACAGGAATATGATTTGGGCACAGAGGGCAAATGCGATACCTGTGAAAAGATGTGGCTTTGCGAAACCTGATAAAAGCGCTTTAGTATCAGTTAGCTCAGTTATTGATATTCCAACAAATATGAACGACGCAGCTATAAATTTTGTCCATGCTTTAATAAACACACCTGTTATTCCAGCGCCGATGAATAAACAATATAGTCTAATAAATTGTGGGAGATCAGTAGCATAAAATAACACCAAATAAATGATAGCTCCAAGAAAAATACTAAACAAACTTCTCCAGATTACTTGTCTGTTCCAAAGAGTTGTATTATTAGCATATTCTGCTAATTTCTTAGCTGAATTAGGTAGTGATGTCACATCTGTTTTTTTGTCTCGTTGAATTATTCCAGGCTTAGATAAGGGGGATGTACTATTATTTTCAAATTGTAGCTCGGGTTCTAGTACTGTTGATGCGTGACTAGTGGTTTTGTTTAACGCTGCAATCCTTCTTGCTAAAATCCCAGCAAATTGTACTGCCAACGAGCTATGTTCCCTGAGCAAGGTATCAAACTCCTCCTTCGCTAAGCGAAGGACGATTGCATCTGTTTCTGCACACGCAGCAGCTGAACGGGGATCGCCTGTTAAAAGCGACATTTCTCCAAGAGATTCTCTTTCACCCAATACCGCAAGTGTTCGGTCATGATCAGATTGAAGAAAAATGCGGATTCTCCCTTGGACAATAATATAAAGGGAATCACCAAACTCACCTTCTTCAAATAACATTTCACCACTATGGAAACTATGTTGGGTAAACTGTGTGAGTAGCTTAGCTTTATGCACCCGATCTAACTCTGCAAACAGGGGAATATTTAGAAGTTCAATTTTACTCACCCTTCGCTTTCAACTCCCTTTAATAGATTCATATTTTTTGAGTATTTTTCCTTATATTTTCTAATTATACGATATTATTCTTAAGAGTAGTTCTAAAGTCTTTATATTTTATTTTATTAATCAATTAAAAAGAGCAGATAACTATTGTTAAACTCAAGAAAAATATTCTTCATAAAGAGTATGAAGGACTTAAATCACATAGAACAATAGGATAAACGTCACCACTATAGAAATAAACATAAATGCCTAAAAAAAGATCAAATTCTCTAGCCAAGAACTTGATCTTCTTACAATTGTTATCTTCTCTTTAGAATCCCTAAGTACTCTTCCCAAGGACCAACGTCTACTTTGTATCTAGTAGCCATTACTCGCACAATTTGAGCAATATGTGTTAAGTCATGTACAACCCATGTTGAAATCAGTTCACTTAGTTTCACTTCACCAAAAGCAGGATGCAATCCTTTCAATTCAAGATGTTGTTGTGGATCAACAAGCAATTTAAGCTTGCTAATATTTTGCGTTCTGATTGTTTTAAATTCAAGCAACTTTTGATTTATAGGTTTTCGAAAACCTTCTTTTAGATGCGAAAAACGATCAAAAGGAGGAAATACTTTACTTTCAGCATTCGCAAGAATAAATTCTATCCTTGGAATCCAATTAGTAATTTCTCCTTCAATAAGATGGTCGATTACTTCATGAGCATTCCATGTACCCTCACCTTCATTGCATTGCAACCATCCATCAGATAAGCCTAATAAAAAGAACTCCAGTGTTTGTGGTGTACGTTCTAGAACCTCGATTGCTTCTTTCATATCAAAATTCATTTTCTATGCTCCTCTCTATAATAAGCTATAAATAAATATCCATATTAACAGGATTTTATTTAAGCACGTTTATTTGCTTCGTAAGTTCATTAAATCTCAAATCAAGTTCTACATACTCTTTATCTTTTGAACTCATAAAGCTAAGTTTGCCTAAAACCTCTTGTCGTTCTGTTTCAAGCTTTAAACGTAATTCATCCCGAAACTGTTTTGATTCAGACTTTACCTCCAATTGTTTTAGAATGGTAGAATTTGCAATGACAAGCTTACTAGTAGTTGTTTTCTCCAGAAAGTACCGATCATGTGATACGATAATCAAAGTCCCATTATATTGAGCTAACGTTTTTTCAAGCTGTTCGCGTGAAGGTAAATCAAGATGATTGGTCGGCTCATCAAAAACGAGCACATCCTTTTCTTCTAAAATATATGCCATTAACTTGCATTTCACGCGTTCACCCATACTCATACTTTTAATTGGTTCTGACCATTGTGCAGCTGTAAAACCTAAATGTTTCATTAAATTTTGAACTTTTCCTCTATCTTTAAACGATTCTTGATAAAATAACTGCTCAGGTGTTTGTTCTAGTGGTAAATCAAATACTTCCTGCGTTAAATAGCCAATCTTAGCTGTAGGTGAAACCCATACTTCCCCTTCAGAAATGTCCTGACCAAACAAGATCTTTAAAAGCGTTGTCTTCCCGCTGCCGTTCGGACCAGTTATTGAAACCTTCTCACCGTGTTGAATCGTAAAGTTAACATTTTTAAAAAGTGTTCGTTCATCAAAAGATTTTGTTAAATGCTTTACTTCTAATAATCGTTTTCCAACCTTATTCGATGTTGAAATTGAAAAACTAACTTCATAGTCTGGCTCTACACGTTCGACTTTAGTTTTCTCAAGCTCTTTTTCAAGCCGTTTCTGTTTCGATTTGATCTGGGAATCAGTTCGTTTTGCTTTCACACGATAGAATTCCTTAAAGCCTTCTTTTTTCGTCGATTGTGCATGAGCTTTTTGCGACCAAGATGTGAGCTCTTTTATTTGCATTTCCACCGTATTAATCATTTTTTGCTGTTTTTCATATTCACGTTGCTGCGTAAGTTTTCTGTGCTGACGTTCTTCCATATAACTGGAATAATTGCCCTTATGCTCAATAATTTTTTTATTTTCAATCGACCATATTTTCGTTACTATAGCATCTAAAAAATAACGATCATGTGAAACTAAAATAATCGTACCTTGATAATTCTTAACCTGTTCAATGAGGATTTCCGTACTTTCCTCATCAAGGTGATTAGTAGGTTCATCTAAAAGCAAAATGTGAGCTCCCCTACATAGACCATCTGCAAGTCTGGCTTTTAATTTTTCACCCCCACTCAGATGTGAAAAGCTAGAGGTTGGCACACACCATTTCTTTAATAAAGCTTCCTTAACATGTGTCATATCTTTAAAGGAATAGCACTCAACTTCTTGTTCAACTAAAGTAATTTTTAAGTTTGGTTGTAGCGAAAGAATTTGGCCTATTGTCGGTTGAAAATAATTATTAATTAATTGTAGTAGTGTTGTTTTTCCGGCACCATTTTTTCCAATAATACCGATAATATCCCCTTGCTGAACATTAACATTTACGTGTTCTAAAACAACTTGATCCATTATTTCAAAGTTTATATTTTGTAATTTTATTAATTCTTTCATAAGTTATCCCTCACTTGTTTAAGGGAGAATTAAAAAAATCCTCCCAATTTAATTTGGAAGGATTAGTCATATTTATAGTTAACACAAACTGAGCTATAAAATGAAATAGCTTTACAGTTAATTAATAAAAAATGGGCAGACTAATCCTATTTTGAATGCTTTGAAATATTGAATTTCAAACTTTGAAAATAAGATTAGTTAATCATCGTCCACCCATCATCCCTTCTTTACACTAATAAAGTTATTATACCACAAAGTACCCAATAAATGGTAATGACTTCAATTAATAAATTTTGTAAGTACTGCAGCTAATCTTTTTCTTAAGAAAAAATAACAGGTAAGGATTATTGGAACAATTAAAGAAGTCTTAAGGCTAATCGTTAATTTCCCATTGTGGATTCCACACTACCTCCCATAGATGATTATCAGGATCTTTAAAATGTGCTGAATACCCACCCCAAAATGTATCGTGTGGCGGATCAGTTATTATAGCACCAGCTTTTCTTGCTTGTTCTATCACGTTATCAACTTCTTCTTTACTCCCTACATTGTGACCGATTGTAAATTCTGTAGAACTTGATGTGCCCTCTGAAACCTTCGCTTCATAAGCAATGTCTTTTCGATTCCAAATTGCTAGCTTGAATCCTCCTTGTAATTCGAAAAAAGCAACTGCACCATGCTCAAATTCCTGACCTACTATCCCTTCTGTCGGAAAGCCTAAGCCATCTCGGTAAAATTTCAACGAACGTTCTAAATCATCTACACCTATTGTAAGAACCGTTATCCTCGGTTTCATCAACGAAAAGCCTCCTTATCTTTCATTTTATTTTATCTATTTTACCATTAAGAGGAATCATACATCCAAAATAAACTTAGTTTCCTTAAGCTTTCTCACTACCTAGAAAATTAACCAATGTAAACTAAGAAATTACGGACAAGGACTCATACACGCCCAAGCCCTTACATAAAATTGTACAAGTTGCAATTTAGTGCGGACTGGAGGAGTTATTTTGAGCCTTAGTATACTTTTAAGTTATGTTTTGTTAGGTTTTACATTAGCAGCACCCATTGGCCCTGTAAATTCTGCTCGTTTAGATAAAGGAATCAAGAATGGATTTTGGCATGCATGGATTGTTGGTGCCGGCTCCATGATTGCTGATGGAATCTTTATGTTAATGGTTTATTTAGGTATGGTACATTTTCTAGAGGTTCCAATGATTCAAATATTTCTATGGCTGTTTGGCGGATTTATTCTAATCTATTCAGGCGTTGAGAGTATCTTAGGTGTAAATTCGATTTCTCTATCATATAGCCGTGAAAAAGATTCATTATTTAAGTGTTTTCTTACTGGATTTATAATGTCAATTACTAGCCCTTTATCGATTTTATTTTGGTTAGGTATTTATGGATCTGTTTTAGCGAAAACAGCTCAAGTAAATGGTACCGGATCATTGTTGATTTATAGTAGTATGATCTTCCTAGGTTTAACGTTATGGGATATTTTAGTTGCTGCGTTAACAACCGGTTTACGAAGATTCCTAACAATAGCTAGCCTTAGATTGATTTCGATTATATCTGGGATATCCTTAATTGGATTTGGGTTATATTTCGGTTATCAAGGTATTATTACTTTGTTTTGAATATCAGCAACATGAAAACTGTATAACCGTTTTAATTACGCGGCAGTCGCCCCAATAATATTTTCAATAATATATGGAAATAATATACCATAGAAAAATACGGAGTTGACGACATGCATTTATTATTTAATGGTCTATTTCTAATTGCTGCATTGAAATGGGGGAACTGGCAAGATTGGCGGAAATATTATTCAACAATATTGTTCTTTTGGTTTGGTGATTTACTTTATAACTTCCTCTGTCATGATTATATAATGTGGGAATATAAGGAAAGTATCTTTGCTGAAACCCTCCTATCAAATCATACAATCATTTCTTTATTAATTATGTTTGTTGCTTATCCAGCCACCGTTTTTATCTACCTAGGAAAATTCCCACAAGGACCAAGTAAAATGGTACTATGGGTACTATTCTGGATAACCTTATATTCAGTCATTGAATATATCAATTTACGATATTTGGATTTAGTTTCCCATCATAATGGGTGGAGCATGGGATGGTCAGTATTATTCAATATGATAATCTTTCCTATGTTAAGACTTCATTATAAATACCCAATAATTGCATTAGTTACCTCGATTCCGGTTATTTTATTCTTTGTTATTTATTTTAATGTTCCAATAAAATAAAGTAATAAAAGGGTTATTGAGTTTGAAGCCTTTTATTACTTTCAATTTATTGCCATTTCATATTTATTTTAGCTACTGACGAGATGTAGGATTGGTAGGGTTAGCTTTACTTTTTTCACAATCGTTAAACAATGATATTATTTGAAAATTTTTTTAATAAAATTAGTAGTAGTATCAAACTCCGTAATTTCCCGATCAGTAAATCTAACTGAATCATCAGAACCAACTTCTATAAAGTTGAATTCTATTTGAGCTTTTGGACTAAACACAACCTCTTTTCTTCCAAATATTAAATAACCATTTGTCCTACCTATTGATTCCCGCAAAAAATAGTTTCATCGCTACTGAATTCTGTAGATTTCCAAAAATGTACAAGGTTATTTATTTTATATATAAGAGCTTAAAGTAGTATACGCTTTTTTTACATATGTACTCTAGTATTTATCTAAGCAGATTGGAGGAATGATCTTGGATTGGGGAAATATTATAGTTGAGTCAAAAGCTTTTAGAGTTCTAATCAAAAGTGCATTCTGGACTTCTATTGTCATAGGTTTTCTAATTCTATTGATGATCGCTAGCTTTATTATTAAACTTACCTTTTTAGATTATAAGTTTGACGATGGAGAACTTAAACCACCGGTACAACATACGTCAAAGAATAATCTTTATTAAGCATTTAACTTAAAAAAAACAAACGCTTAGAAAGTTCTAAGCGTTTCGTTTGTTGGCTCGTAAGCGTGTTTTTACTTAAGTGTTCATCCACTCCACTAGTTATCTCTCAAGAATTTCTTTAATTTTTTTTAAGTCTTTCATGTTTGTTTTTTTCATCATAGTTGCCATAAAAGGCGAAACTATTTTTGAAAAACCCGTGGGGTTGCCTTTGTTTCTTAATGTCATTCGAGTTTGGTTATCATCAATTTCTTGCCAAGTATATATAGTTTCCATCGGAAAAGGTCCTGTTGCCGTTTTCATAACTAATTTCTTTCCTGGATTATATTCAACAATTTCGTAAACATAAGCGAGTTCTCTACCAAGAAAACTTGCTTTAAAGGCAACTTGCGAACCAATTGTTAATGGTCTCGGTGTTTTCCACTCGGCCGATTGAATATTTTCATACCATTCAGGAGCATGATCAGGGTTTGCAGCATACTCTGATACTTGTGAAATAGGGCGCATAATCGTTATTTCTGTCATTACGTCTACCATACGACATTCCTCCAACCAACAAATCATATATATTATAAATTCCATTTAGTATATTGGATTTATTTATTTTCTACATATTTCTTTAGCAATGTTCCAAGAAGATATTCCCATCCTTTGGAATGGTCTTCTTCCCAATTTTCTTGGATTACACCAGATGCAGTATGTGATAGTTGCAGCAATGTTCCTTCATTCTTTTCTAATAGGGTGTAAGTATATGCACTGTTTACTGCGCCTTGCATTCCGAGGTGCCCAAATAGGCGAATTTCTTCAGGAGCGTTTACATAGTAGACAGTCCCCCATAACGCCCCTTCTTGTTCGCCCCATTTTTCTAAAAATTGTCCTCCCGGAACTGGTTCGAGGGTGAATTTAGATGATAAACCTTTAGGTGCTAATCGAAATTCCCACCACTCCTCTACGTTTTCCGTTAAAGCTTTAAATACTTGATCACGCGCTGCATCTATATAAACCTCCTGCTCGATATGGAAATCTCTTACCTTGTTTTGATTTGCCATATTATTATTTCCTCCTTTTTGTTTGACTACAGATCGTAAGTTAAGAAGCGAATTGGCAGTTGATTCCATGTATTTCCCTACCCAACGATTGTGCACTTCTTGCAGTGGTACCGCATTAAGAAAATTTAATCTATACTTTCCTTCACGCCGTACTACTACTAAGTTCCCTTCTTCTAAAATCTTAAGATGTTTCATAATGGCATACCTTGTAACTTCAGGAAAATAATCGTTTAATTCACCAGTTGTTCGAGGTGATTGCTTAAGGATATCAAGAATTTGCCTTCTGATTGGGTGTCCCAATGCTTTAAACACAATGGAAAATTCTTCTTCCATCAAACACTCTCCTTTTGTGGTTCTAAGTTTAACATGTGACCTGATGGTAACATGTTAAACTTAGAAAGGTCAAGTTCACTCTTACAACTCCCTGTGCCTCCAAGATTTTTTGTGCAAAAAAAGCAGGATTAAATTCCTGCTTTTTATCTTTTTTATATTATTTTTCTTCTAAACTAAAATTAGAGACGCCCAAACAGTAAAACAAATAGTTACAAGAGTCCTCCCTATCTTACTTTGTTATGATTACAGGACCCTCTTTAGTTACTATTAGCGTATGTTCATATTGAGCAACATAGCTATTCTCTGTAGCAAATGTCCAGCCATCGTCCTTTTGAAATACTTCTTCTTCATCTGTTGAAATAAATGGTTCAAATGCGATTACCATACCTTCTTTAAGTAATTCATCATTCCATGGTTCAAAATAATTACAAATATGATCAGGTGCTTCGTGGATTGTACGACCTATCCCATGTCCAGTAAGATTCATAATCACCGTAAATCCATATTTTTGAGCTGTTTGGTGAACAGCTTTTCCAATTCTGCTTATTTTTGAACCTGGTTTTATTTTCTTTAACCCTTCTTCAAATGCTATCTTGGCAACATCACATATTTTGACTAAGATATCATCGCCTTGACCTACAACAAATGAAATTCCTGTATCTGCGAAATAACCATTCTTAGAGCCCGAGACATCGATATTCACTAGATCTCCTTCTTGAATGATTCGATCACCAGGAATACCATGTGCCACTTCATCATTTACACTTATACAAGTAAAACCCGGAAAATCATATTCCCCTTTGGGAGCTGAAATGGCTCCAGCCTGTTCAAAAAGTTTTCCTGCTATGCTATCAAGATCTTTTGTTGTGATACCTGGAATTGTTTTACTTACTAATTCATCTCGGATTGCTGCACAAATCTTCCCAATTTCTTTTAAAGCAATAATATCTTCTTCTGTGTTTGCTATCATAATTTCCCCTACTTACTGTTAATTTTTAATAATATACTCTTATTCTAATATAGTACCTTTAATTCAGATAAAAATCCAAGTCAAATATCTATTATATGATCTTCCATAGAATCCTATTTGGTAATGAAGTTAGTAATAATTTCACACAATTCCAATAATCGAAAAACCGATTAAAAACATTTCTCCGTTACCACATATTCTAATACACTATTGAAAAGTACAACTGTTGCACCAATTATAATAGTGAGATTTCTATCATTTCAGCTTTATAATGCATTAAAAACTCGTAAGTACTATCATACTCATTACCTTTACTTCTAATGTCCGGGTCCAAATAAATTCAAGATTGTAACTCCAACTAAAATAAAAATGATTCCTACAATACTAGCTGTATTAATTGATTCCTTCCATATAAGAATAGAAATTGCTGCTGTACCAATGATTCCTAAGCCAGACCAAATAGCATATGCCATATTTAGCGGTATTGTTTTAAGGGATAATGATAAAAAGAAAAAGCAAAAGGTAAAACTTACGAGAACGCCAATAGTTGGGAACAATTTGGAAAATCCATCTGAAGCTTTAAGCATAGAGGTTCCAATAAGTTCACCAATAATTGCAAAAGCTAAATAAATATATGACAGTTTCATCAGTCTCCTTTAGCCTAAAAAAAATTAAAACAGGCTGCTAAAAATCAGCCTGTTTTATATATTTTATCTTATAAATAATTAGCTAGCCATCTTATTTTCCATTTCTGCAAATTCATCAAGAATTTTTTGATTTGGCTTTCTCGTTAATAAACTAACAATAATAATCGAGATAAAGCTTAAAATAAAACCCGGAATCATTTCATAAATGAATCCTGTTAATGCAGGTATACTAATCCAAATAATAACCGTAACTGCTCCAACAACAATACCGGTTAGAGCACCCCAGCTATTCATTCGTTTCCAATATAAGCTTAATAATATAGCTGGACCAAATGCAGCACCAAATCCTGCCCACGCATTACCAACAAGTGAAAGAATTGTATCGTTTGGCGTGTACGAAAGGCCAATTGCAATTAGTGCTACAAACAACACAGCCAATCTACCAACTAAGACTAATTCTTTGTCGGTTGCTTTACGGCGGAAAAATGCTTTATAGAAATCCTCCGTTAGTGCACTAGACGTTACAAGTAACTGTGAAGAAATAGTACTCATTATTGCAGCCAAGATTGCAGCGAGTAAAAATCCTGTAATATAAGGATTAAAGAGAATATTAGAAAATAAGATAAAAATTGTCTCAGGATTATCAAGGGGTATATTGTACTTTGAAATATACGCAATACCTACAAGTCCCACAGCTAAGGCTCCAACAATGGAAATAATCATCCAGCCTATACCTATTCTACGCGCAGGCTTAAGTTCTTTTACAGAAGAAATCGCCATAAAGCGGACGATTATATGTGGTTGTCCAAAATATCCTAAGCCCCATGCTAAAAATGAAATGATACCAATGACCGACGTTCCTTTAAAAATATCCATTAAATTAGGATCAATAGTCTTGACACTCTCAAAAACAGCAGCAGTACCACCTAGATCGGTAAAGGCAACAACCGGAACTAATACTAGGGCTAAAAACATAATACAGCCTTGAACAAAGTCCGTTAGACTCACAGCTAGAAAACCGCCAAATAATGTATAAATAATGACCACCCCTGCAGTAACAAACAAGCCTAGTCGATAATCCAAGCCAAACGCAGATTCAAATAGCGTACCACCTGAAACAAGACCAGCTGATGTGTACAGCGTAAAAAAGACGATAACAACTATGGCAGAAACTGACCGAAGAATTTTCGTTGTATCTGAAAATCGGTTTTCAAGGAAATTGGGGATTGTAATTGAATCATTTGCTAATTTTGTATAAGTTCGTAGTCGCGGTGCAACGATGAGGTAATTTAAATAAGCACCAAGAGTTAAACCGATTGCGATCCATGCACTAGAAAGTCCAGTTGTGTACATCGCACCTGGCAATCCCATTAGCATCCATCCACTCATATCCGATGCACCTGCTGACAGGGCAGTAACAGCCGGCCCTAGACCACGCCCACCAAGCATATAATCTGATAGATTAGTTGTTTTCCTGTATGCATAAAAGCCTATTATTAACATTGCAATAAAATAGATACCTAATGATATGAATATTTCAAAATTCACCAAATCTCTCCTTTTCGTTTCTAGACGAAATAATTAATATAATGGTTTTTACATAGGCATGACATTCTTAGTTTTTTTGTATGTTTCCCAAACCACAATGGAAGAATCTTATATTAATTATGCCGTCAAGTTTTTTTTATTGGTAAGGTTGCCCGCTTACTCAACCTATCAAACATTCCCCTTAATTTCAAGGAAGGACGATGCCATATACACCATTATAAATTGGCGTATAGACTAACTTCACAACGTTGGAAACGGATCCAATAATAAAAGAAGTAATTATATTATAAATATTCAAAATACGGTTATCTGGTTAGACTATATTTATTACAAGGTAAAAAGCGTCTCTACCTATAGTAAAAACGCTTTGATTCACAAAATTAATTGTCATTATGAAATTGGCTCGTAATATTTCCTATGTAACCATATAAATACATCCGTAATAAATTTTGCTATTAACAGCACAATGATATAACAGATAAATAGATGTACGTAGTGAATATCACCATACATCTTGAATAAGCCAAGTGTAACTAAAATAGGCTTAAATACAAATGAAAAAAATACTGATAAAAGAGTTGTGAATAAATAATAATTTTTATTATTATTTATAGTCCATTGGTAAACTAGCATAAAACTAACGGGAATAAGGCTTGAATCGAGGGAAAGACCTGGTATCATCGGAATAACAGGAAAAGGATAGTTCCATAAGCCGCTATGTCTTCCAGATAAATCAATATAGCCAAATACCATATGAATACTATAACCATAGAAACCAATTAGGAATATCTTTTTTTTATCAATTTTAAAGAGTATATATATTAACGGAATTAGCAGAAATGCTACCATCAACCAATATTCAAATGAAGTAAACAGAGCGTGTTCTAACCAGTATTGATTTAAAGCTTGTTGGCCCTCTTTACCCATTTTGACTATTTTATCAAATTGTTCAATACGGTTATTCTCAGCCAATATTACCATCCTCTATGTAGGTTTAATTTTAGGTCTACTACTTATTGGTAATATTCTGCCTTGTTTTTACAACGATATGTATCAATTTCTAGTAGCTATTCAAAAATAAAATCATGCACCTCAAGTAAAAATAAAAAAGTGCTTCCTACATAATTGCAGAATGCACAATATAGGTATATATAATTTTAAAAAACGGCGGTTATTTGTCATTCGCTAATTCTCTTCTATTAATACATTGTGGCGGACGTTCAAACCAACCATTATTAATCATTAAGCTAGCCCCATCTTCAGCATAAGAACCAATTTTGCGAACCATATTCGTATATAGCAATCCCAGATCGTGTCTTAATGTTAATGAAAGTGACCCACCTAAATTAGCAATCCCAATGGCAGAGATGGCTCCAACTAAAAACATCATAAGTTTTTCTGAGTAAGGCGGATCAGTTGTTTTCATTATTTCGGTATCCCATGTCCTTGGAGATGGAACACTGCTTTCGGTTAAAACACTATCTAATTCTTCAATAAATGTTCGAGAAAGCTCATGACCTTTAATGAAATAATCTCTGATCTCAGGTGTACTAGCTACTTGACTAAATGCAATTAAAATAGCCTTTGAAAGATCACTGTTAAAGGAATTTATGTATAGATGTGCAAGTTCCTGGGATATAAGTGTTCGCCTTTTCCCAAACCATCCACTAAAAAAACTTTCCTTTTCTACAAATGAAGGTTTATCTTTATAATCTAAATAAGGGGCCTTAATATATATGCCCTTATTTAACATAACATTTGTAATTCTTTTTTTTATTTGGACTGATTGTTCTATTGCTTGACTGAAAAAATCAATAACATCTTTCCGTGTGCTCATCGTTAATGCCATCGAATAATTAGCTAAACCACCCGCCCCCATATTCAGTAAAAAATACAGATAGAAACTATCAGAAAATAGCCTTGGTGCATTTATATATACATCAAGTTCTTCACTGAACGCGATTGGTAGAGCATAGTTTTCTCGGTTAAAGATATGAGCTATTGTTTCCAAGTGAGACTTCGAAACATTTAGAGCGAATTCAATTTCAGGTTTGATTTCAACATCCTCAACAGTTTTCAGAAAATGTGAAACAATGCATATTGCCGCGCTATCGCTCATATATGTACTCCATAATGTTGATAATTCTGCTGATGTTAATTTAACTTTTGTGTCATTTCCCACCTTAATGCCTCCAATTTATTTTTAACTTATTATTTACAAGTCACTAATAATTATGAAGTACTTTTATATTTAAAAAGCGATTCTTCTTAAAGAATCGCTTTAGCTTATTACTATTTACTAACCTTTGAAGTAGGTACATCGATTCCAATATTCAATATCAGTTCATATTGACGTAACCTAATATCAAACAGTGTTAATGGATCGAAGAACATGTCTGGATTTGTTTTTAAATTATTCAATGAATCTTTATCTACTTCGATGTTTATATTTCCTTCCTCAATGGCTGATGCTAATTCCTCATACGGCTCCTTATAGAACCTTTTTATATCACGTTCTAACGTTTTTTCGAACAATTCAAATTGCATCATAAACCTATTAATAATTGTTGCAGCTACATTTTCATAATTCTCGTTTTCAATATACCTTTTATAAGCTTTATAGATAATTAATTTATTTGCCGGAAGATATTCAAATAGTTTCCCAGACCCCTTTAATAATATAAGTGACGGTTTTATACCATTAAATATATTTAGATCCTCTATTTCAATTATGGATGACATCCGTTCAGCATCTCGAGCCCAATCTTGAAACACTTGAAAATCACATTTCAATGAAAGATTTTCTTTTTCATACAATGTTCTAAAACCTTCACACATTTCTTCTAAATACAACTGGCTTTCGGAAAATTCGTCTTTAGCTAGTTGTACCCACTCGTCTAAACATCTAGAAAATTTGGGTCTTATCGTATCTTGCATATAATTTCTAATCGCATCGTTCATTACTGTATTTAGATCGATATGAACAGTACTAAAATCACAATCTTCTTTTATAAATTGTGAACATTCTCGTAAAAGTGTTGGAATTGTTCGGACTAAGTCCCCTTTGATTTCTTCTTTAATCATAATAAAAGAATTTTTGAGTGTGTGAATTTTCTCGTTTTCTAAATCACTCAACTGGTTGATGGCACCAGTTAATTTTGAAACGACCATTTGATTCCAATTGATCGATTGCTCTAATCCGTTTTCTAGTTCTACTCTTTTTTCAAAAAGATCTTCAATTATTTTTCGGATAAATTGCAATATATTTTTAGGTCTTACTTCATGAATATTATTTCTTGTAATATTTTTGATAAACAAGGAGATATCATCCTGCTGTTCTCTATTTTGTAAGCTGGACGAACAGACTATCATTTTCGAATCCGGAAATTCTATACGAAGTTTTGATTTAGTAGTCTCAATTATTTCCTTTTTATCTTCGCTATGCCCGTTAGCATTTATTAAGAAGTGTATAGAAAGATTAGGTGCATACTTTTTTAATTGTAATACAGTAGCGTATTCGTTCTCGGTTAATGGTGAATCCACATTAATTATATATAACAAAGCATCTGCTAATGGCAGATATTTAAATAGTTCCTTCCACACTTTGTTTCCCTTATAAATAGGAGTGTCAATAATTGCAAGCTTACATTTATCTAAAAAATTAGATGGTAATCTAAAATCAATAATGGGTTCCTGACGCCGTACTTCGCTAATACCATGAAAATCAGAAAGGGTTAATCCAGTACGTATATCTATATCAGTAATTTCACTTATGGTCGTCACATCAGCATGCTTGAACATTACAAATGAACAAGATGATGGTGAAACAACATTTCCCCCAAGTACTGAATTTATGAATGAAGATTTTTCATTTCCAGTAGTACCTGCTATAAAAAGATGATTAACGTTAGTATCAGCAAGCTCTTCAACAATCCAATTGATTTTATGACCCAAATCAACGCCATTGTTTTTTGCCCAAACCGAGATCGATTCGAATAATTGAAGGGTGTGGTTTAAGCTGTTATCGAATCCATTAGGATGCGCAATCATTTTTTCTGCTTTATTTAAGACAGGTACGCTAATACTTGATGGAAAAACTTCACTCCATGAAATAACAGCGGCAGAAGCAACAAAGCAATTTGATGAATCAGTTATTTTTAACCAATTTGTTAAAAGTGCTGGAAAGATTTCTGATAGATCTTTTACAAAATAATCGCCTTTCATCAAATCAAAGTATGTTTCCTGATAAAGATCTGATAGTTCATCCCATCCTTTTGATCGACTACCTTCCAAATCTATAAAAAGATTATTAAAAACTGTGATCCAAGAGAAATAGAGCTCCCGATGTTTGTAGTTTTCCCACAAAGCTACTGCGAGTTCTTCAAAGAAGAACTCGTCTATTTCAAACAAGGTAACTAATACTTTTGAAAAATAGTCAGGTTCAATTGATTTGGCAATACCGTAATCAATATATAATTTTATAGCTTCGAACCATTCGAGCGATTGTGTGCGAATAGCTTCGTTTACTGCAAGCTCAAGCGCATTATTCCAATCCTTATAATCCTCAAAAAAAGAACGGGCGATGTTTGTAACGTTCGGGTAATCTGGGTTGATCGCAACTATATTTTTAATAACGGTTGTGGATTCTTCAAGTCGCCCCTGTTCTATGTATATCGATAATAATTTCAACGTCACTTCCGTTTTTAGAGATACATGTTCTGTCTCAATAGACTTATAAGTATCTTCTGCTGAGGTTAAATTTCCAAGTTCAAAATAAGCATCGGCTATATTTTTTTTAGCCCATAGCTCGAGATCATCATGAATAGTCTCCCATTTAAAAATGGCCGTTTCGAAATCTTTATAATGAAAATATAGCTCACCTTGTGAAAATCGAATTTCCGTAAGGTTTGAATATTCATTTTTCTGCGCTGATAAATACAATTCTGCAAGACTTTCAATAGGATTTTTAAACTCATTATCTATCATAAACTTTTGGTAATACGTCTTCGAAATTAATGTATTCTCTGATGTCATACGTGTAATTCACTTCCCATATGATTAATATTTAAAATTATAGTTTAAATATTAATTCGTAAAGAAAAATTATTTTATAGCCTTTTTTAGCAAATAATTTTATTTTTATTGAATTACTACCTAATAATATAAGCTTATCTCAAATAAGATTTGCAAGAAAAAAATTGATATTTCGTAGTTTATTTGCTTAAACTAATTCAGAAATCAAAAAGAAAGAGTGATGCTTTACATGGATACAATTGATCCGAAAGACGTAAAACCTGGTGATGATGTATATGTAATATACAATAATCCCCATACTCCAACAGTTTCTAATGTAATGCCTGCAGAAATTGTGCAGCATCCAAAAGATCCAAATCGAACGGCTTTGTTTCTACATGAAACATTTCACACAATTGAAGATGATGATGCGTTATTTTCATCAGAGGATGCTGCAACACAGGCATATAATGAACTTTTTGGAGAGTAGGTAATCAACTGCAGCATCATTATTCGATCTTAAAGATATAAGGACCAGATACCGTTATTTGGTTTCTGGTCCCTTACCACTTGGTTTTAGTAATAAAAGTACAAAAAAGATTAAGCTAATATAACCAAACAACGGATACAAAATAGAAAGTAGTTTTCCATAGTTTATAAGGCTAATACTATATGAAATTATAAAGATTAGTGTAATTGATAGTGCTGTTGGAATTTGGCCATATTGTTTAATTTGCCTATCAAGGCCAAAAACATTCCCGATTACTGATGTAAAAATTTCCCCATATATAACGAGAATATAAAATAAGTGAAGAAAGGGTGCAATTTGTTTCATAACAATTGCCATCGGAATTTCATATTGTTCAAGGTTCGGTAGCATGATTAAAGTTACGTGACTAGATAAAAGTATTAAAGTTAACGCCAATCCTCCTAATATCCCCCCCCATTTTATAGACCAATCATCTTTAATTTCAGATGCTATCGGTACTAATACAGCTTGAGCAAGAGCCAAATTTAAAGCTGTATAAGAAAACGGATATAGCATGGTCTTCCATCCTTCAAAAGAAATGGCGGATGTCTTCAAAAAATGATCTACAAAATGATTCTGTTGTATGGATACAACCATCAACATTAAACTAAAGCCAATCATTATAGGAACTACAAATGAATTTACGGCAAAAAGTCCTTTTGCTCCTACTAACATGACAGTAAAAGATAAAATTATTGTAATAAAAATACCCAGACTTTTAGTTAATCCTAACTGCTCTTCAAACACAGCACCTGCACCCGAAAGCATAACTGCACAAACGCCTAATAACATGAAAAGCATAATTATATTAATTCCAGATCCTATCCACTTTCCAAACAAGTGAATATTAAAATCTTCATATGAGACGGCATTAATCCGTGCAGAAATCCTCATCAATTTAGTACCTAACAGAATAAAGAGGCAGCCGCTTATTAATATATTTATAAAGCCCACGAAACCGAATCTCGAAAAAAATTCAACAATTTCTCTTCCTGTAGCAAAGCCTGCACCTACTACCGTTCCAACATAAACTGCTGCTATTTGAAAGGCTGCTGCCCAATTCCTCTTCACTACATCCGCCCCCTCATATCATTTATATGAAGGTCGTGGTTAACAAAGACGAGCTATTTATTAAAAAGACGTGTTAACTCTTCCGGGGTAATGACCATTACAACAAAATATGTTAAACGCTGAACTATCAGGAAAAAATATGTTCGAATATAGCTACTATACTGTAAAATAACTATAAGAAACAAAAAATGTTATGTCTAACAGCGTTTTATTAGTCACCTTATTAAAGGAGTTTTTATATGTTGGAATTGTTGATAACCATGATCGAACGCCTTGGAATCATAGTTACTATAGCATTTGTTTTAACCCGACTAAAATTTTTTAGAGATATGATTTATCAGGAACAGCTTCATTGTCGACAACAATTTACAGCCATTATCTTCTTTGGGTTCTTTGGTATCATCGGAACGTATACGGGTCTAAGTCTCGATACTCAAAGCTTGCAATTTGACCTTTGGGCCTCTGACCTTAATGCAGATGAAGCAATTGCCAATTCACGCGTAATCGGTGTAGTGCTAGGAGGACTTCTTGGTGGCTATAAAGTAGGAATTGGTGCTGGAATAATTGCGGGAATTCATCGTTATACATTAGGTGGATTCACAGCCCTTTCATGTGGACTAGCTTCCATTATTGCGGGCATTTTATCTGGCATATTTTATAGAAAACATCGACATGTGAAATTGAAGTCTGCCTTCCTTATTGGTGTATTGGCAGAATCTATTCAAATGCTTGTAATTTTACTTATTGCCCGTCCATTTGAACAAGCTTTGACATTAGTTGAAATTATTGGACTTCCAATGATTCTTGCTAATGGTCTGGGATGCGCTCTTTTCCTATTAATTATTAGAAGCGTGACCAACGAAGAAGAAAAAGCTGGTGCCATGCAAGCACAGAAAACGTTACGTATTGCTAATCAGACTCTCGCTTATTTAAGAAACGGGCTTAATTATACTTCTGCTAATGCTGTATGTAAAATAATTCATAACGAATTAAATGCAAGTGCCGTTGCAATGACCAACTTAACTGAGATTTTAGCACATGTTGGACTTGGTAATAATCATCACCGTTCAGAAAGTCCTATTCAAACACAGATTACTTTAGATGCCATTAAAGAAGGAAAAATCGTCGTTGCTAACCAACGATCCATTCATTGTCGGGATGAAGACTGTCCACTTGGTGCAGCGGTAATAGCACCATTAAAACAGCGTGGTAAAATAATCGGGACTTTAAAATTTTATTTTCGCACTGAAAAAGAAGTAACAAATGTAGTCATCGAGCTTATAACCGGACTTAGCACGATGATGAGTAATCAACTTGAATTAGCAGACGCTGATAAGTCCTATCAGCTTGCTAAAGAGGCAGAAATAAAAGCGCTACAGGCACAAATCAGCCCGCATTTTTTATTTAATACACTCAATACAATTGTTTCACTCATCCGGATTGACCCTGCAAAGGCAAGGAAAATACTAATTTCATTGTCCCATTATTTACGACAGAATTTGAACGTGACCACACAAAGTACAACAATGCTTGAACAAGAATTGAACCATGTAAAAGCATATTTAGCTATTGAAGAAGCAAGGTTTGTGAATAAACTAGAAGTTTTTTATGATATTGATAAAAGTGCACTCCTACAAACTATTCCTCCTTTAACTATGCAACCGCTAGTCGAAAATTCGATAAAGCATGGTTTTAAGGATAAAGAAAACAATTGTATTGTTAAAATATCGATAAAAAAAGAGACTGACGCAACGATCATCGAAATAGAAGACAATGGTATCGGAATGAGCAAAGATAGATCTGCGCAAATTGGTAAACTCCAGCTTTTATCTGAAAAAGGAAGTGGATTAGCATTATACAATGTAAACCGCAGGCTAACGATGATGTTCGGTGACCAAGCAGCATTAAAAATAAATAGTGAACCGGATGTAGGAACGGTCATTACCTTTTCCATCCCATTCATAGAGGGAGAAAATCAAAATGGAAACAACTATTAAGACTTTAATCGTTGATGATGAGTTATATAACCGTGATGAACTTAAATTTTTATTAAAGTCCTTTTCTACTATTCAAATTGTTGGTGAAGCAGAATCTGGGGAAAGCGCTATTATGAAAACCATTCAACTGCAGCCCGATGTTATCTTCTTAGATATAGAAATGCCACTAATGAATGGGATAGAGACAGCCAAGGCATTAATAGAACTAAAAAAATCACCATTAGTTGTTTTTGCAACAGCCTATCCACAATTTGCGGTTGAAGCTTTTCGTTACGATGCAGTTGATTATTTATTGAAACCGTATGACGAGGATCAATTAAAGGAAACCATCGAACGAATTGAGAAAAAATTGGGGCCATCTAAAGAAATTTCAATAGAGAAAACTACTGGTAAATTAGCCGTTGAAGCGGACGGGGAAATTTTTTATGTAGAGCCAAAAGACATCCTTTATATTTTTCGTGATGATAAAATTACGAAGATTATTGCAAAATCGGGAGAGTACGAGACGAAAACGCCTCTCAAAGATTTGGAAAATCGCCTAAGTACCTATCATTTCTTTCGGATTCATAAAGGGTATCTAGTAAATCTGAAATATGTAACTCGTCTCACTCCGTGGTTCAATGGAGCCTATCAACTAAAAATGGAAGGCATCGATGAGATGCTGTCAGTTAGTCGTAATTATGTGAAGGCTCTAAGATCAAAATTAGAAATTTGACATAAATGCCATTGCATTTCAATCACGTTTAAATGCATTATAAATCAAATATTCAACATTTTAAACACAGAATCCCCCTTCAAAATTACTTGTCTATTATACTTATAATGTAAACGGATTCAGATAAAGGGGGAAAAATTTATGATTACATTTTTAGCCGGTATTGCTCTATTAATTATTGGTTATTTCACTTATGGAAAATTTGTAGAGAAGGTTTTCGGGGTTAAAGAAGAACGTGCAACACCTGCATATGTAAATGGTGATGGTGTTGACTATGTTCCGATGGGCACAGCTAAGAACTCCTTAATCCAGTTATTAAATATCGCAGGAACTGGACCAGTATTCGGTCCAATCATGGGAGCGCTTTACGGGCCAGCTGCCTTTATTTGGATCGTTGTGGGTTGTATTTTTGCTGGGGCCGTTCATGATTATTTAACAGGCATGATCTCTATCCGCAACCGCGGTGCACATTTACCTGAACTAGCTAGCAAGTTTTTAGGTAAAGTAATGAAACATGTTGTAAATGCCTTTGCTGTTCTACTTCTGTTATTAGTGGGTACAGTCTTTGTAACAACACCGGCTGCCTTACTTCATGTGTTGACAGATGGGAAAATTGCTTTGAGTGTCATTGTCGTTGCTATTTTCCTTTATTACATTTTGGCTACACTACTACCAGTTGATAAAATTATCGGTCGCTTATATCCGTACTTTGGTGCCGTACTGTTGATCAGCGCGCTTGGTGTCGGAATCGGTTTAATTGTAAAAGGCGCTCCTATTCCAGAGCTCTCATTAAATAATTTTCATCCTGATAATGCCCCAATTTTCCCATTAATCTTTTTCACAATCACTTGTGGGGCTCTCTCAGGATTCCATGCTACACAAACGCCAATTATCTCTCGTACTACTCAAAAGGAAAAACAAGGACGTAAGATTTTCTATGGAATGATGATCGCAGAAGGTATTATCGCAATGATTTGGGCAGCTGCAGCAATGAGCTTATTCGATGGATATAATGGATTAAGTGAAGTTCTTGCAGCTGGCGGTCCAGGAGCTATTGTTAGTGAAGTTTCAGTTAGTATGCTTGGCGCAATCGGTGGAACACTTGCCGTTCTTGGTGTTGTTGTATTACCGATCACGTCTGGTGACACTGCGTTTAGAAGTGCAAGGATGATTATAGCAGAATATTTGAGCATTGCCCAAAAGAAATTTTCAAGTAGATTATGGATTGCGATCCCTTTATTTGTAATTTCAGCTGTGTTAACACAAATCGATTTCAACCTTTTATGGAGATATTTTAGTTGGGCTAACCAAGCAACAGCCGTAATTGCTTTATTCGTAGGTGCGATGTATTTATACATTGCAAGAAAAAATTACTGGATTGCTCTTGTACCAGGAACCTTTATGTTACTGATGGTGATCACCTATATTCTAAATGCTAAGATTGGCTTTGGGCTAAATATGGGTACTGCCTGGATTGGCGGTTATATTGGAACGATCATTCTAGTTTTATTATTCTTTAAAGCAGCAAAAAAAGCTCGAGCTAATGCTCTTCCGCTTGAAGAAGATATTTCCGACTGGAATAATGTTGCTTAGCGAGGGACTTGTAGTAGCTTCCTGATTAAATAAAAATGAGATTGACTCAAAAGTTATTCGAAAACTTCTTTTGATTTCAATCTCATTTTCTATTAATTGAAATAAGTGTACCTACATAAATCTTTTTTCAAATTCTTCAATACCACATGGCTTACCAAAATAGAATCCCTGAACGTGATGACAATTTTGTTTCAGTAAAAAAGTCAACTCCTCTTCTGTTTCGACTCCTTCTGCGATGACATCCATTTTTAAATGCTGAGCCATTTTGATCATGGCAATGGTAATCCCTGCATTCTCCGATTCACATGATATATTTTGAACAAAAGTTCGATCAATTTTGATTCCATCCAGTTTAAACGTTTTCAGATAATTAAATGACGAATAGCCAGTACCGAAATCATCGATATAAATTCTAATACCCATCTCTTTTAATTCGTGTAATGTTTGCAATATATATTCTTCATTTTTCATGATAGAGTTTTCGGTAATCTCAAATTCTAACCATTGTCCATCTAGTTGATATTCATCTAGTAATTCCCTTACTTCCTTGGAAAAGTCTTTCTGTAAAAACCGTTGAGAACTGATATTTACACTTATTGGAATAAGTGGAATTCCAGATTTCTTCCATGCTACTAACTGTTCACACACTCTTTTCTTCATCCACTTACCTAAAGCAACAATAAGTCCGGTTTCTTCGGCTAATGGAATAAATTCGCCAGGGGAAATTAATCCTAACGTAGGATGCATCCAACGAATCAATGATTCAGCACCGACTGTTTCTCCTGTTCTTGCATCCACACGCGGTTGAAAATGTACGATAAATTCATTATTGATAATCGCTTTCCTTAAATCTCGTTCCAATAGGAATGATTGGTAATTTCTCTCATCCATCGACTGATCATAGAGTTGATACATATTACGACCTAAATCTTTTGCTCTATATAATGCTATATCCGCTTTTTTCATTAATTCTACTGTAGTTGTTCCGCTCGTTGGATATATACAAATCCCGATACTGGCAGTAATAAATAACTCAAAATCTTCAATATAAAATGGTGAAGTTAAATTCTCAATCAAGTTGTTTGCGATTTTAATAGGCTCCTCCTGGCTATGAATAACCGGACAAAGAACCATAAATTCATCACCACTAATACGTGCTGCAAATTGCTCATCTTGATCAATGCTTTCTAACAAACGTACTGATAGAAGTTCAAGCAGACGATCACCAATTAAATGCCCAAGAGTATCGTTAATATGCTTAAATCGATCCAAATCAATAAACAATACAGCGAGCTGTTGCTGATTTTGTTCAGCATGAACTAATGATTCACGTAACTTTTGTTCAATCCATCTTCTATTTGGAAGCCGTGTTAATTCGTCATGATGAGCTAAATAAGCATTAGTTTCTTGAATTTGTTTTTGTTCAGTAATATCTTTTCCAATAGAATAAACACCTTTAATTTCCTTATCTACAATAATCGGTAGAAAGGTAACATTATACGAAAGTTTTTTACCGAGCTTATTAATAATATCTATTTCAAAATTTTGCGGATTTCCTTGAACAGCCTTTGCAAAATTACTTTTTACTATATCTTTATTTGTTTCTGTAAAAACATCTTGTAGCATTAGATTTTCGATCGTTTTTTTTCGCATTTTTAAATATTCTTCTGTACGAGGATTCGTATTAATGATTTGTCCATTCGAATCAAAGGAAATTACAAAATCTTGACTGTGCTCAATAAGAGATTGATACAGTTGTTGATTTACTTCAAGCTTTCTCTGGGTTGATCTCAATTCTGTTATATCATGAACAGTTCCCATAATTTCAATTACTTGAACACCATGTTTAATTGGTGAAACATCTACATATAAAAGCTTTCCACTTAATTCAACCTCATAATTAACGCGATGTCCTTCAAATGCTCTTTCATAATAAGATTGTTTTAATTGGGCGATGTCCTTTGAAAAAACATCCTGTGGAGTTTTGTTAAACAATACCTCTGTATTAGCCTCTATTTCATCTAAAAGTTTCCCTTCTCCCATGGTATAAACAAGATTTCCACATTTATCCTTTTTCATTTTAAATATCCCATTTTGAAGGTTTCTCATTGTATGGATAAAATCATTTTTCATGGCTTCTTGTAGTTCTTTTTCCATATTTACTCGTTTCGTTATATCTGTACGAATACTTACATATTGGTATGGCTTTCCATTATCATCTAAGAATGGAACAATCGTCGTATCTACCCAATATAAGCTACCATCCTTAGCTTTATTTCGGATCTCGCCTTTCCAAATTTCTCCGTTTGAAATTGTGCGCCACATTTCACGAAAAAATTCTTGAGTATGGTAGCCGGAGTTTAGAATCTTGTGATTTTGTCCAATTAATTCTTCTTCTTTGTATTTTGAAAGCTCGCAAAACTTTTGATTAGCAAGCGTTATCATCCCTGCTGCATCTGTTATTGCGACGATTGTCGAGGCATCTAATGCTAACTTTATATCGGCCAGGTCCTTACTTAACGACCTCATCTGCTCAGTTCTACTTTTACCTTCTAATAAGTCTTTCACATAAATCACTTCAAATAACTCATTGTTAACTGTAAGAGATTTAGATTGAATTTCTATCGGGAAACGATGGAAATATCCCCTTACACCGCTTAATATTTTTTCATTTTCATCGTTCAATTCACCATGATAATTGGGTATTAATGTATGGATAGATCGATCCTTACACTCACTACATTTAACGCTAAACATATTTTCAGCCAAAGGATTCAAATACTTAATAATCCCTAAAGAATTAATGACCAAAATACACTCTGTAATCTTGCCAAATAGTTGTATAAATGGCTCACGTTTATTAAGATAAAGTGTCATTTTTTTATTCATAATTAACCTCACTAGTAAAATAAATTAGAACTCGATTTAAATCACGAATTACCTATTATTTTCAGAAAACCTTCGTCAGAATTCGGATCTCCTTTTTTTCATTTTCTACGAAAAGTCCTTCTATGTATAGTACTAAAACAATAGGAATGTTTTCCTGTTTTGAATTTTTTTATAAGAAGGAAATAAGATATAAAAACAAATACATTCAATTTTAGCTAGTGTTTCCTAGCTACAAAAAAACTAATAAAGACGACTATCCATCTATAGATGAAAGTCGTCTGCTATACGTTAGCAAATTTTTTTTTGTAAATGTAATAACTCTTGTAATCATACACAAGTAAACGATTGAATTTGTCTAAGACTTACACCGAAGTATAACCACATAAATCAATTCCATCGGTATCCTGATACAGAATTTCGACCAACAAATGTAGGATAATACCAAAATTGCTGACGATTACTTAACCATACATACGTGTATCTGAATAAGCATCTTCTAATACTGCCAGGATCTACAGCAAATGCTGCTGCTTGTTGTGTTTGAGTTGGTACATACGCTGGTGGTGGCGATGTTGGTGGTCCAGTTTCCGTTCCTTGACTTGGTGGGCCAAATGAAGGTGGGGAGCTAGGTGGCCCTATTGGGGGTCTTGGTGGTGGCGTTGTTCCTATCGGTCCTCCTGGTGATGGGAAAAATGGACTAAAAAGCCTTTCATCAGAGATTGGTTGGTTACCATAATACGTTTGCGATGGTATTTCGTAACAGTAAGGTCCGTTTATATATGGACTATGGTAATAGATATCATAATTTAAATACATAGGATGCACTCATTTTGTTTGAAGTTTACATCATCATATTCACTAGTCATCAGTCTATAAACTTGTACAATTAAAAGTGTGTTTTTGCCTAATAATCTATATAAAAATCGCATCAATGTGTTATTTCCGATTTAAAATCACCATTAGTGCTAATATTATCCTATCGTCCTTTACACACCCCTTATGGTTATCAACCTACATTTGACAGCATTATATGTATGAAAAAATATTGTCAATGATAAATCAACAATAAGTTTACATAATATATATTTTGACTAGCAAAGATGTTATAAATGAGACCTTTGTAAAAAATACATAACTCTGTAATTTAAAATTAGTATGAAAGCCACAAACATAAACCAAAATATCTTTGATAACTAAGTTGAAAAGGATGTCTGTTATGAAAGGTATTTTCTTAATGATTCTGATTTGTTTATATTTTTGTCCCAGTAAAATACAAGCTCAGGTAGTTTATACAGAAAATATCTATACATACGATTCTTTGACTGAAGATATGGTTGAGCTTTCTCAAACTTACCCTGAGTTAATTTCATACAAATCTTTAACTACGACTGAGTATGGAAGAAACATTTGGGCAATTAAATTGGGGCACGGAGAGACGTCAATTTTATTAAATGGGGCACATCATGCACGTGAATGGTTGACTAGTGCACTTTTAATGAAAATGATCGAAACTTATGCAGATGCTTACAAAACAAAGCAAACAATAGAACACCTTGATCCAAATATACTCAATGGAATATCGATTTGGTTTGTCCCTATGGTAAACCCAGATGGAGTTACCCTACAGCAATTTGGTATACATGCCTTTCCAAGATATCTCCATACAGAACTACTTAAAATGAACAAAAGATCTGTAAACTTTAAAAGATGGAAGGCAAATCTAAACGGAATAGACCTTAATCGTCAGTATCCTGCTAATTGGGAAAACATTAAAGGAGTTTCAAAAAAACCGAGCTATCAATTTTATAAGGGCTCTTCTCCCCTTGAAGCAAAAGAAGTAAAAGCTCTCGTTGACTTCACCTACGAAATAAAACCGGAAATTGCGGTTTCATATCACTCCTCTGGCAACGTCCTATTTTGGGGATTTAATCAATGGGGATTAACTCATACAACTAATTTCACTAATGATTATTACCAGATTGCAGAAAAAGTTTCGGGAATTACAGGGTATAAGTTAGAAGAACCCGCTTCATACCAACAAGGTGGGGGCTATACAGATTGGTTTGTGGAAGAGTTTGAAAAACCAGCATTTACTGTTGAAATCGGATCTTTAATTAAAGAAAACAGCCTTCCTCTTGCTGCTTTTCCGTCAATTTGGGAAAGAAATAAATCGATAGGACTGTTTTTAGCAAAGAAGGCGAAAGAGAGAAAAATGAGCCTACGATAAGATATATATTAAAATTATATAGCCATGGTTAAAAATGGTGCCTTGATCCTATATTTATCAAAAATATCGGATCTAGGTACCACCCAAATTTACTAATTACCCCTTTGATCTTCCCGATTCCTTTGGACGTAGTAAATTAACACTATTACCATAGTATTAAGCACGGAAATGTGGTAAAGTTTGTTATAGACGGTATTTTACTAGTCTCATATATCTTTACTAATTAGAACCCTACTAAATTTTTCACTTTTTAACTAGAAATCATACAAAAAATAAATTGTGCTTATGCAGAGGTAAATCTATATGTTTTCATTACCCAATCCTAATGAAGTTATTTTCCTTCAAGGGGAATATTCTACTCCAATCGTTTTTTTATCTATAGTAATTGCTTTTTTTGCATCATATACAGCCCTTTCTATGAATGAACGAATACAGCAAAACAGCTTTTTCCATAAATATTATTGGCTCGGACTTGCTTCGATCGCCATGGGACTCGGAATTTGGTCGATGCACTTCATAGGAATGGCTGCCTTTATGATTCCAGTTCATATGAAATATGATGTTACGATTACGATCATTTCAGTTATTCCTTCGGTCATCGCATCCTTTCTAGCTTTCTATTTTGCCAGTCGTACAAAACGATCTGTACTCTCATTTATGCTGTCAGGAATTATTATGGGACTTGGGATTTCTATAATGCATTATGTAGGAATGGCTGCCATGGTAATGGAGGCTAATTATGTTTATAAACCAGGACTGTTTGGACTATCGATTGGACTAGCTATGGTTGTTTCACTTATTGCAATATATATTTTTTCAACGAAACAAAGACTTATGAAGAATTATATAATAAAATCTTTAACAGCTTTATTGCTTGGGCTTGCTGTTGCAAGTATGCATTATACTGGTATGAAAGCAATTGCATTTTATATACCAATTTCTTCAAATAACCTGATCATTGATCACCATATGAACGAAATGAATACGCCCCTGCTAATTTTAGGTGTTTCAATCGGCATATTCATCCTCCTATTTTTGTCAGTCATAACAAGTATTTTAGATCGGTATGTACATTACCGATTAAATTATTTTGATTCTTTAACGAAGCTACCTAATCGAAGACAGTTTGAAAAAAATTATAACATTACTTCAAATTCTAGAATCCTAGCTGTATTACACATTCATGAGTTAGATAGGTGGAATGGGGAAAATGGATATGATTTTGGCGATGAAATCATTCAAAGAGTTGGAGAAGTTATGTTTCGTTTAAAACCACTATCGGTAGGAGTTTATAGAATTAAGGGAAATCGCTTTGCTCTCCTTACGGATGATGCTCGTGATTTCGAGCGTTTTAAGGTTGCAATGAGACAAATACTATCTACTCTCTCAAAACCACTTGAAATTAACGATCATCTCTTATCATTAAAAATGGTATGTGCATATTCTACTACAGATAAAGGATCAGACGTAAATAAGTTATTTGACAACACTATGGCTGTATTAAACCATCCAACTATTCGTTATGAAAATGAAGTGATCGAATATGATCCTGTAATTCATACGTATACGTTTGAACGTAACCTACTAGATAGAATTGATCAAGCAATGTGTAATAATGAATTATATCTCGTCTACCAACCCAAGTTATGTCTAAAAACGTATACAATAATTGGTGTTGAAGCGTTGCTACGTTGGGAGCATCCGATTCATGGAATTATTTCTCCAGCGGTGTTTATCCCGTTATTGGAGGAGAATGGAAAAATGTTCAGAGTAACGGATTGGATAATCGAGGAAGTCTGTAAACAAATCGATGAATGGAAATCATTAAGAAAACCTGTTTTGCAAGTTGCAATCAACATACCAGGACCTTATGTTACTTCCCCAAAACTTATCAAAACTTTAAAGAACAGCATTGAACAGTATAACATTGAGGGGAAATATATAGAATTAGAGATGACAGAAACTAGTGTTGTAAAGAATATAGAAAGCGCTATTCAGGCTGTTAATGTTATGCGAGAATACGGATTTTCAGTTGCTCTTGATGATTTTGGAACAGGCGTTTCATCTTTATCTTATCTTAAACGTTTGCCTATCACAACATTGAAAATTGACAAATCCTTTATTGATGGTATACCTGATTCTGAGAAAGACTCCGCTATCATGAAAGCAATTATTGCGCTTAGTACTTCATTAAACTTAAATATTGTTATTGAAGGTGTAGAAACAAAGGAACAAATTGATTTTCTTACCGCGATGAACGAATCTCTAATCATTCAGGGTTACTACATTGCTCGTCCTATGAATGCAGAGAAACTTCCTGATTGGCACACAGATTTTACTATACGCCAAGATAAAATTCTGTTATAAATAAACAACCCCATTTCTAAGATGGGGTTGTTTATTACATTTCTTGATTTTCTCGTTTTTCTGTAATTTTCTCACGATAGTAATTTTCACTGACTGTAAACTTAACTGTGAATGAAACGTCTCCAGCAACTTCTTTTTCAAAAATATAATTTGATTCATTTTGTCTAATATCTGTTACACTAAATTCCGCTTTAATATTAATTGTTAATAATTTATTAGATGAATACATTGTGATACTTGGGTTACCATTTTTGATAACTTTTTTGTTAAAAAATCTCTTATTAAAGAAAATAGTGTAATACAGTTCATTTCCACTCTTTGAAACCTTTTTATCTTCGAAAAAATAAGCATCTGCTACTTCAACTAAATTTTCTTTGGAAAGCCCTTCAATATCAAGTGTCAATTCAACTTTATCTTCTTTCGAAGGTGAAATTCTGATTTTTGTTTTAGCCACGTGTACCCCTCCCAGATTTTTTAGGGACTCTGTACAGGTTCTATGCATAAGTATAGTAAAAGATGCCTGTACCTGCGTCCCTTTTATATAAATCACTAATAAAGGATATCCGAATAATTGCATGCTACGTGTCTTTCGGATTTTGAAACATAAGGCATCTGATATTTTATCGCACCAGAAAATCCATACTCCTCAACACTTCTTCAGGGTATTCTTAGTAAACAGATTCACAAAAGTAATACATTATAGTAGTATATCCGCATCGTTTAAAACAATCGCAAAAAATAAATTATTTTAGAATTTGGCTTTTATGTATAAATTGTCCAAGGTGTGTCAGAACCACGCTTCACAAAGGGACTTTAATTACTTTATTCGAAACCGTATTAAAACATAAATTTCACCAGTTTTCCTCTATGTTTTTGACTAAGGTAAACAAAAAAGAATAAATGATCACATATGCTTGCCCAATTGTCAATTCTTCTTTAAAACCATCTACATGTTCTAAAGAAAAGTTTAGATCCCACAAGCCATCCTCATTATTAAACATGAGATCAAATGTAGCTCCATTACTCTGTAATTGGTTCCTGAGTTGGTCTTTAATTGTAGTTCCCAATTTCTTAGGGAACCTTAATCCTAACATCACATCATATGTACCAAACACATCATCTATTTCAAAAGAAATAGCATCTACTCTAACAAATTCTAGCCATTTAGACTCAACAAACATAAATTCATTTATATGTTTTTTAAAATAGTCGATTGGTAGCTTTAAAAATGCATTCGTTTCTTTTGCTATTACATCATCAGTTAGTTTATTCCCACGCTCGATGTATGCTTCATCAAAACGAGAAAGAGGTTCTATCTCTTCTACCGTTACTCCATCCGGCAGTAAACGATACTGCTCAGCATATTCCTTCTCATCCCTAAAAAGTTTAATGACTTTACTATTATTTTTTATTTGGTCTTGGAGATATTGATTAATTGTTTCTTTAAGCAAATTGTTATCCCTCCTACTGTTTTAGATCTATTTAAAGTGTATCCAAATACTGAAGCTTTTCACCTTATAATTATCAAAAGTAATGAACAATGATTATTTCTCATCATACCACAAAAGATTCTGCATTTAACAAACAAATGCAGGTATTTTTTAAAATAAAATAGGCGCCTAATTTGGCGCCTTATGTGTTTTTTAACAAGTATGAACTTTTTAAGAGGTCTGAAAATACTGTTAAAGTTTCCAAGATGGAAAGTCTATTTCTTTTTGTTTTTCATAATCCTTCATTCTCGAATATGCGTTACCTAAATTATTAACAAGAAATCCCTGTGGACTTGATGTTTCTTTATTGCCGTTTATTTCCTCTAACTTAATCTTTGCAAACATGTTTGCAACTGTGGCTAAACTTGCAATTGTGTCCATTAATTCAGGGTTGTCATTGTGGTTGCTTTTAGAAATGGAGTAAATATAATCAAGTCTATTTCTAATGTACTTTAGAGTCTCGATATCTTTTAGTTCCTGTGCATTTTTCATATTATTCCACTCCTCACTAATAGCTTATGTAAGGAAAGTGAATCTTGAACCATATTAAGTGAATAAAACTTGTATGAATACAATTTATATATACGAACTAATGAATTAATGATGCTCTCAAGGTACTTACACCATTTTCCAAATAGCTCTTTAAACAAGATAGCATATATACCCAACCACCTTTTTGATCTAGCATTTTATTCATTATTTCAGGATCATCTTCACGGAAACCTGATTCGGTAACTTCAATTATGGTACTTCTATCTTCTAATTCTTTTAATACGATAGTAACAACCGTTTCTTCATTACTTTCCGATCCCCAGGTAAACACGATTTTGGAATTGTCCACTATTTCTACAACCTTTATATCTCCTACTGCGTTGTATTCATCATATCTCAATGTAATTGTCTTTCCTTGATCCCATCTTTCAGAACTTGATGAGAACCAAAAGTTCCCAATTTTAGCAGGGTCTACTATCGCTTCAAACACCACATGTGCAGGCTGGAGTATTTTAAATTTTGTAATTATTTGAGTATCCATAAACAAAATCACTCTCTTTCGAAATATTTGAATTCATTTTATTATAAAGGGTTTATTGTTAACATTCAAAAAGAGCACTTCTTCTTTTGAAAAAATGCTGTTAGTTATTAAGTACCGAAGTTATATTCCCCTGGAATTCGATACGACGACCATGTGATTAGTTTCAGCGACCCTTTCTACATTAAATACTACAGGCTAATAGGCTTATTTTTAAATGTATGACAAACTTTTATGGGCACTACTACTTTTTCATTAACAATATATGAATAAAACCAAATGCATAATGACAAATATATAAAGAGGTTTCGTGTAAGAAAGGGTGGTTACATGGGAGAAAAAGAGCACCTAAAAAATCAAGTTCTTTATATTACAAATCCTGCATATGATGCACTTCATTCAACTAGTGACGTATCAAATGACCTCAGTGAGCCTTATATAATTAACAATAGAAATCAAAGTGATGAAACTTAATAATTCCTTAAGAAAGAATTAATACCTTATATAAATAGTAAAAAGGCGATTACACTAATTGCGTATCGCCTTTCTGCTATTTAATAAATATAAGCTACTACTATAGGTATAGTTTCCTAATCAACTATAAATTCATTTCAAGAGCTACTGGACAATGGTCGCTCCCCATAATATCACAGTGAATTTGGGAATCAACTAACATTTTAGTTAGTCTTTTTGATACGATAAAATAATCAATTCTCCAGCCAATATTCCGTTCTCTAACTTTATTCATATATGACCACCAGGAGTAAACATCATCTCGTTCTGGATATAGATATCTAAATGAATCAACAAACCCTGCAGCGAGTAAAGTAGTCATTTTACCTCGTTCCTCATCCGTAAACCCTGAATTCCCTTTATTTGTTTTATAATTTTTCAAATCTATCTCTTGATGGGCCACATTCAAATCACCACATAATATAACTGGCTTGTTTATATCAAGTTCTAATAAGTAATTTCGAATATTTTCTTCCCACTCTAATCGAAAGCTAAGTCTTGCAAGATCGCGTTGAGAATTTGGAGTATAGCAATTAACTAAATAAAACTCCTCAAATTCTAATGTAATCGTGCGGCCTTCTCTTTCCACAATGTCCTCACCAATCCCATAGCTAACTGATAGTGGTTTCCTTTTTGTAAAAATAGCTGTACCTGAATAACCTTTTTTTTCAGCATAATTCCAGTACTGATAATAATTATGAAGCTCTAATTCTATTTGTCCCTCTTGTAGTTTTGTTTCTTGGATAGAAAAAATATCCGCATCTACATCATTGAAATAATTTAAAAAACCTTTTTTTACACAGGCTCTAAGACCATTAACATTCCATGATACAAATTTCATTTGTTCTTTCTACTCCCCTTGCAAAAAGCGACTAGTAGATTAATCGCAGTTTCATAGTTATCTGTTGCTAAAAAATAAAATAAAAATAAATAGTACAGGGATCCCTACTCCTAGAGATCCCCTACTTAAAACTCAACTGTACTTAATGATTGGTGCCCCTGCCAAGGACTTTTATTTTAACACATTTTTTTGTCGTTCACTAACTAAGACTTCTTATTTCCTTTAAACATTAGAGCTAAATGATGTCTCAACTCTTTTTAACCATTCATTTATATTTATATTGCTAAAATTATATTAATAAATCCTTTAAGTCAGCTAATGTGAGTAAATCAACAATTTCGTAACCCTTTCCAAGACCTCTAGGCTTTACTACAACTGTACCCATATTTGGCAGCTGTCCTAAACCAATACCTTCTTGGAAACTGTGAGCAACCATTACTTTATTCCTTCTATGCGATGGCTCCTTTTCAAGGACTGCTCGAAGGTGAGTTAAAATTCTTTCTTGTTCTCTCTCAGATAAACTGCCACCCAACCTATAAAGGTCTAATAAAAAAGGATCAGTTAAAATATTTGAAGGGTTGAATGCCAATTGCGCAGTTTCAATAGTTCTACAAAAAGGACTAGTAAGAATTGGATACAAAATCGGTACACGCAATTGACGCAGGATCTCTCCATAAAAACGAGCTTGTTTTCTTCCAACTTCAGAGAGATTTCTTTGGGTGAAACAGTTTTGAAAATTTATAACTGCATGATCTTCTCCAACAGTTGCTTCCGCGTGACGAGCATATAAAATATAGCCGCCCATCCTTAATAATTTGGATAAATTATTTTTCATTTTTTCATACCTCCTTTCAAGTAGGTTTTAGATTATTGATAATGTATGTTAAAAAACGATAACGGTTTACTTTTATATGATCCAAAAAAAAACACATGGGGAAGTCACTCCCATGTGTATATAACCCTAAATAAAAATATTATAGATCTTCCTTTTAACTATTTATTTGGAACAAATATGCCTCTCACTATGAATTTTAGAACTTACATATCTAGTTATGTTTAAAAAGCAATTTAATAAGAACTCGAGCGGTCTCTGAAAACTAATAGAAGAAGAGTTCAGAGTTTCCTTCATGGGGGAATTTTCTTTATACTCCATATCTTCCCTAACATGTGAAGTCCAGTTACATAAACTTCTAATTCTTTCATCCCACTCATCGGGATTTTGTGTTTCGATAATTCTTTTTCTTCGTTCTCTTATTTGGACTTCATCATAATATTTTTCGACTAAATGAGGGATACCATTCCAGTGTTCTTCATCAGGCAATACCGTCAATTCCACTCCCTTCTTCTTAGCGATTTCCCTTGCAGCAATAACTCCTAACTCATAGATAATCTCACGCTGACCTTGGTATGTTTCTATTCTTGCGACACCCGAATTCCATTTACCGATTGTAAGTTTTTGAACAGAAAGATTTGCAGGAACAGGTATTTCTACACCTCGTTTTGTATGCACAAATATTTTCTGACCGTTCTCATTCTTTGAAACACGATCCCAATCAACAAAATAACTAGTAGACATATCAGCGATTCCATTATAATGCAGAAAGCGAGGCACAAGTGGTATATAACGAACAAAATAACCGTCTTTTCGACACTTAGCTGCGTTCTTTATATCGTGTTCCCTTACATCGTGCTGTTTAAGCTTGCACTTGCTTCGTAAAGGGTCAAAATTAGCACAAATTTCACAAGTAGGAAATGCTATTTTAGTGTGTTGGCGGTTCAAGTGTTTCATCTTTGTATCCCTCTCATCTGTGTAATCTTTATAACTCAGAAAATATGGTTTGTTGGCCTTCTACAATATCTTTAGTAGTATGTTGTAACAACATAATTGCAATTTGACAAACTAGTTTATCTTGAACATTTTCAGCATGCTGCTTTTTAGTTTCAAGCTCTAATATAGTATAAGTAGCTATCAATTCTTGAATTTTATTTAATAAGTATTTCATGACATGATCCTCCCTAATCTCGTAAACTATAAAATTATTTAATATTTTTTGGCATTTTCTTTTTCTTGGACGTAATTTTGTATGGAAATAACTTTTTCAGTTTTTTTTTTAAAAGAAAGTTTCTTCTTGTGCTGATTCTGATCATTAGGCTTTTCTTGATAAATGGCCTTCGCCTCTCGAGCATCCCAAAAATTTGACCCTATGTTATCAAAGTATTTATCACCTGAGTAATGGTAAAATTGAATGTTTCGTGGCATTTGCTCTGGGTATATGTCTTTCGGAAAGTTCGAGAGACCTTTAGCAGACTCACCATATATCTCCATAAGAGATGTTTGGAACTGTTTATTAGCATCCACAAAGCTTTCCCCGAAATAGGTGCCAGGCATGACTTCAATCCATTTCACCTCGCTTACATAATCATCCTTATTGAACATACTCGTAAAACTTCGATATCGTACGAACCCCCATGTAATGGAAAGAACCCAACATCCTAGAATGAACAATGGTACACCAAATGCAACCTTTGCATAACCAAGCCATAGCTCATTCCAAAAATAATGAAAGCCCCATGCAGTGGCAATATAAATAAGAACCCCGCTTATCACGATACCACCAAATGAAACATACCAAAGATAAGGACTAATTAATTGTAAATACGTATAACGTGGACCAACAAATTGATTATTTTTGTGCAAATAGACCGTATTTCTAAACCAACTGACGACATGTCTATAGAAAGTGTATTGATCATCGATATCCTTTCCGTCGAACGATGGACAAGGCTGCATTAGATATTCTAAAGCAAGCCCAGGTACGTATGGACTTCCTATGTAACGTTGTACATCTAGCATAAATTCACGTCTTCGGAGCTGTTCTAACGTGCGTACATACCACATACGAAAATAGCTATACCGGGCAACTAGGATCATTAAAAGGATTGTAGAAGTGTAGGTATAAAAAATATCATAAAAAATGTGTTCAGCAAGCCACCACCAAACATTCCATGGATGCTCCCAAGTCGTCAGGAGTTCAATGATCTTTACAGGAATATAACTAATTAGCAATACAGTAAATCCTACTATCGGGAAAAAGATAAGCCACATACCTAAAGGATAAAACAAACCGTCATCTTTCCATTCATGTTGCATTCTAATATACTCCTAGTATTATTTTGATTTATTCCACTCACATTCTACACAACTTTAGGAACGGGTTTATAAATAATTTTGTGATCAGGTATTTTACCTAGTACATTCTCCAAGTGAATCACACGGTCTGCTTCCTCACGAACAGTGCTTGCCGGTGCTTGGCTAGAGAGCACCGCATATACTTGTGCTCCATTTTGCTTGGCAATTCGGATTGGCATTCTTGTGTCCCCATCCGCACTTAACGAAACGATTAGATCAACCTTGTGACTTAAATCAACCATTGTTAGACCATAAAGCATATCCACTTCTTTTTCTTTAAATTTACCATTTGGTAATTTTACACAATATCCTAAGTGAGTTTGAATACCATCATATCTTAACGACTCAAAAAAACGATATCTTTTCCTAGATCTCTCCGGATCATCAGCAAAATTTGGAATCCCGCCAAATATATGGTATTCAGTAAATTGAGGATCCAAATTAACATATTTCACAATTCCAGAAAATAAATCCTTCGTACGTTCTAACCCATGAATACCTAAATTGTGTAGCTGGTTCATAATGTTATTTTCATCCATTAAGATAGCAACCCTTTTTAGGGCAGTAAAATCATTGATATAACTTGATTTCCGATTCGTATTTTCGAACATATTGACTCCTCCATTGCATTTTATAGTGTCTTTTTATAAAATAAAAAGCATAAAGAAAACTTGTTTAAAGATAAGCAACTTGTTTCCGTTGTATTTGTAGTATAATGAAATATTAATTTTTTTCAAATAGTAATTACTGGATGCGGAGGTTAAAGATTGAATGAAAAATGAACAAAATGATATTGAGAAAAAAAAGAAGGAATTTGGTGAACGGTTACGAATGGCGAGACTTGTGCATAATCTTACTGCAGAGGAGGCAGCTGTACAAAATGGCATTACAAAAGGCGCTCTTTCAAGGTATGAAAACGGCTTAAGAGAACCTAGTTATAAAACAATAGAGAAACTTGCCGCATTTTATAAAGTTTCCACAGACTTTCTTGTTACAGGAGAGTTATTTTTAACTCACCCTGACCAAACCTTTCTTGACTTAGAGTCCGGTCAAATGATTAGCAAAGGGAAAGAAGAGTTTGAAATATCACGTAGGCTGTTAATTGAGAAAGTTAAAACTGTTGTAGAGAAAAATATCCAAGACATGGACCCCCTTACCCTAGCAGGACTGCTTCGTTTGGATAGAGATATGCTTACATCACTTTCTTATTTATTAAGAACCTTTTCTTCAAGCAATCTTCTCTTTGTCAAGCTTTCTCATTTTCAGGGGAAAGATGTTGATGATCTATTAATATTATTGGACAATGTGGAAAAGCAAAATAAAGGAGACACACAGTTGGACATCTTTTAATGATAAAATATAGGGGTAACACCATTAAAAGATATTTTGGATACTGCCCCTATTTATTTAAGTATTTCAGTACCAAAAAATTTTAAAATATTAATAGCTTATTTAATCGTCTTAAACTCTTTTCTCCACACATCTAAATTATCCTTATGCCTTTTTCTAAAGATTGTTGTAAAACGATACTTTTTCATCGCCAAGTACTGCTCAAAATGATTTTCTGATGCTTGCCGTTTTACGAGCTCTAAATACTCATAAGAATCATGAAAACGTTTCTTTATTTCCATTGAGTCTTGTGTAACATTACCATGACTTGTAATGAGTGTTTTTCCGTCTTCGTCCTTAAATACATTCTTCAAAGTCGTTAATGTGTTACCGTATTCTTTAAAGCTAAAATATACAAAAGGAAACTCAATATCTGATAGGTAGTCGCCAACAATAACCAATTTCTCAGATTCAAACACTGCAATGAGCCCATCGTCATTATGACCAAAAGCATGATAAAAGGTTATCAACGTTTTGCCAATTTTCAGCTGTTGCCCGTTCCCTTTAATTACATAATCAATGTTAGGATAAATAAGTTCATAAGGCCGTATAATATAAAATTCATGATCATAATGAATGGCATCCTCTAATTGTTTCTCTTTTTGCTTACTTATTAAAAACTGTTCACTTGCAATCGTTTTAGCATCTGGGAATGACCCATAACCGACAATATGATCAAAATCTGAATGCGTAAAAAAGAGATAAATAGGTCGGTTTCCCTTTACTTCATCAACAAAGCTACGAATTCCATCAATTTCACTTGGTAAATATCCAGGGTCAACTACCAGCACTAAATCATCTGTTATTACAATAGTAGTATTTAATTGAAATAAAGCGCTTTGAAATACAGTCACATTGTTTGTTTTATGGATAATCATACTGGCTCCTTTGCTACTCTAATGAAATGCTATCCCTTCAAATTAAAAGCTAAGAACACTTGTGGAGTAATTTCAGCACAAGTGTTCTTTAATGAATTATTTCCTTTCTTCAATCTGAGGCGGTTCTTCCATCCACCCGTTTTGTATCATAATTCTTGCCCCTTTATGTGCATATTCAAAAATATCTTTCATAAAGATTGTCATTTTGGTAGGTAAATCATTACGTAAGCTAAAGGCGGTTCCTAATGAATTCCCCCCCAAAGCAAAGCTACAAAAAAGACTTGTGCAGTATAGCATTAATTTATCCGAAAACGGTGCCACTGTAGAACGCGTAGCATTCCCCCCAGATGGTCCTGGGATTTGAATATTGCTTTGTAGTAATGTTTCGCTCAATTCCTTAATGATCCCTTTAGCCAATTCTGCTCCCTCTTTAAAATACTTTTTTACTTCCTCTTTGTTCCCACATTGAGCAAATCCGGTAATCATCTGCATCCCAGTGTTGTTTGATTCAATTGAATGATAAATTTGTGCTACTTCAACGGTATTTAGTGGTCGTTTCTCACTAAATGGATTAGCCGTAAGTCCGCCGAAATAACTTGTATCTTTTACAAATTCAATTACTGTAGGCATTGATACATAAGGCGACCTAGCTAGCATCCCTTTTTCAAGTAAATATTGAGTGCAACGATTGTAATACTTTTGAGTTATTGCAGTTAGATCTTTAAACAACATGACTATATCTTCCCGATATGCCATTGTAATATTAAGTGAATGCATACCCATACTAATCTCTTTTAAAAGCCGGATAAACATGATGTCAAAACCATTGTCATATAACTTAGGCACCTGTGTGTTAACATCTTCAGCTGTAAATCCTACTGGAATGACAGCACCTTCTTGTTGTAAGATACCTTTTATTTTGTCCACATAAAGATCTGTTTCGGTATACAAACTAGTTATTATTTCCGAAGCATGATTATCATCGGCTTTCTCTCTAAAGTATTCTAACATTCTTAGAATCATTGTTTTTTGTTGATATGTAAGCCATAAAGTACCTAACTCAGATGAAGTTATCGCAGGTTGATCAGGCATTTAGTAACCTCCTTATTTGCTGTTAAACAATTTATTTTTCACGTCCATAAGAAGGGCATGGTAAGCCATGAAAGTAGAACCATTGTACCATTAACAACACTAACACTTGACATGAACGGAAGTCTGTTGTTCTGTTTGAACGTTATTTTTGGTTTACCAAAACATATATATTTACGATAGTTCACAAATTTGTTTTACCTTTACTTTCGTAGTATGTTTTAAAACGCTCCGCATTATTTGCGAATACAAATATTTACTTAAAAATTCATTAGGCTATTACAATATAAACCTAAAGTTTTATATTGGTAAATGAAAACAAGCCGATAATTATAGGTTTTATGATGATTTCCTACCAATATCGGCTTGGTATATGCATTTATCAGTGAATTTTTACAGATTTATTTAAGGTTTACACGTTGAATTATTCAGAATTTCAGTGGAGGATTTTATGATAAAGTCACTGAATGATTTCCCTATTAACTCGTTACTTAACAAACGGGCTACTTCAATGAATTCAGATATGGTTTCATTTGGGATTTTCTCGATCAATTGAACGACCTGTAGCTCTGAGTTATTACAATTTTCTTCTAAAAAATCATTGACAAGCTTTTGCCCATCTTCAGTTAGGGAAAGCTCCCTTGATCTTGCATCTTCACCATTTTTAATAACAACTAAACCATCTTCATTTAGTTTTTCCAACTGTCGAAATACATTTGAAATATTGGTTTGAGCAAAAAAAGTCAGATCAGTCATTCTTATATTGGAATCAAAATATAAAATCCAAAGAATCTTAAAACCAGGGAAGGTTAATTCTTTATTTTTTATTATTTTCTTTATGTCCTGCTCTATTACGATATTGAGTCCCCTAATAAAAGCATAGACTGCATAACTTTTAGCAAATTTTTCTCTTGATAAATTCATATACCCTCCTCCTACTCGTTAGAATTTATCAGAATCTTTAAAGAATAAAATATCAAACACGTGCTAACATTATGGCCAACTTATTATCAATTAAATCATGTTTTTTAGTTTATACGTTGTATAAACAAACCATCGCCTTCAAGCCATTCTGCCAAAAAAACTTCTTTATAATCGGAGATACCCTGTGCTGCTAATTGATGATCAAGCCATGCTTCGTCGAACCCTAGATCAGCAATTTCATCCCTTAATAGTTCACCATCTCTAATTAAAGTAACTGGTACATATACTGATTCAGGGATCATATTAAAGTCCTCCTGAGTAGTTTTTTGATATTTCGATTTTTTAAGAATACTGATCGAACCATTAGACTCTAAATAGCAAAAAGCTACTTCTCTAATAGAGAAAGTTTCACTCTGTCGAAGTAGGCTTTGTAATTGATTAATATTCATTTTGTTTTTTCGTAATTCCTCGCGGTCGACGATGCCGTTTTTTATAAGTGCTGAGGGCTTTCCCTCAACTACTCCTCTAAACTTGAGAAACTTTTGCGCCAAATATTCAACCGCAAAAAGTAAGAATCCCCATAAACACATGGAGTAAATAATGTAAAATACACCTATCTCATGATCGTACAAAGCATTTCCAAGTAATTCTCCTAATACAATCGCTGCGATGAAAGTAAAAGGTGTAATTTGACTAATTATTTTCTTCCCTACAAATTTAACTATTATAAAAAGTAATATATAACCAATTATAAGTTCTATTGTCAAATTCAATAATTTCATTATTACCAATACTCTCCGATCATCTACTTTTAATTTTTATCTTCCTGCTTAGTATTATGAAAAATATTGGAAAGGATTCGGCAAACGCGAAAAGCATGATTAGGAAGGTGTTAATTCCCAATCATGCTTTATATATAAATAAGATATATAATTATTGATACATTACTCCTACTTCTCGTTTCAAAAAGACTATCTTAAAATTCTTCATATACAGCAGGATCTTGATTATTAATTCTCCCATCAGGACGAGAAAAGCCTGAAATAATGCTCATTTCGTTATCATCCAAGCTAAAATCGAAAATAGATATATTTTCAGTTTGTCTATCTGGAGATGAAGATTTAGGGATTGAAATGGCTCCAAGTTGATAATGCCAACGTAAAATAACTTGTGAAATAGTCTTGCTATGGTTATTAGCAATTTGTTGAATATTATCATTTTGCAAGTTTTTAATCCCTCTTGTTAATGGGCTCCAAGACTGTATATGGATATTATTCTCGTTATGCCATTTTCTAAGTTCCTCTTGATTAAAGTAAGGATGTAATTCAATTTGATTAATGCTTGGTTTCACACCCGTTTCCTTTTCTAATCGCTCAATATGTTCTGGTAAAAAATTACAGACACCAATCGAGCAAATCAATCCATCCTTTTTAGCATCAATCAATGCTTGCCATGCTTGAACATAGAGATCTTGTTTAGGATTGGGCCAATGAATCAAATATAAATCATAATAATCCAAATTTGCGCGATATAAAGATTCTTGGATGGTAATTACTGCTTTGTCATATCCCTGGTAACGTCCCGGTAATTTAGATGTAATTCTCAATTTTTCTCTTGGAACGGAGCTGCGTCTTACAGCTTCACCTACAGTACCTTCATTTTCATAATTATACGCAGAATCAATTAGTCTATAACCTATATCAACTGCATTTTGGATAGCATTAGCCCCTTTATTCCCCTTTAGTGTATATGTACCCAAACCTATTACCGGCAAAGTGAGCCCATCATTAAGTGTAATTTCAGGAATTTGTCTGCTCAAATTTAACACTCCTTTTTCATTAATATTTAAAGATTAACATAATTCTGATAAATTTCATATTAATGGGGATTGAGATTGGTATAAAAATAGATTAATTGTCCGCATAAATACATATCAAGACCTTTTTACGAAAGGAAAAACAACATAAATGGCGAAATCATAAAAAAGGAGTTTATGCCTATTACTGAGGAGGTTTCAAGTATGGATCTACAATTACTTGGCAAGAAAGCACTCATTACAGGGGGAAGCCGTGGGATTGGGAAGGCGATTGCACGCCAACTAGCGTTAGAAGGAGTCGATTGTACAATATGCGCTCGAAATGGAGATGCGTTGAAAGAAACCGCAATGGAATTAACTAAGGAAACCGGTAGGAATATACTCCCGATTATAGCTGATATCGGTAATCCAGAATCGATTCTGCAACTAGTTGAAAAGGCGGCAGAAACAATGGGTAGCATAGACATTCTAGTGAATAATGGTGCCCGTGTAAGTGGCGGAGAGCCAGAGGACTTTAATTCTGTACGAGATGAACTTATTCTAAAAGATTTCGAAGAAAAGTTTATGGGATACTTTCGATGCATACGTGCTGTTTCCCCATATATGATAAAAAATAATTGGGGTCGGATTATTAATATCAGTGGCATGGCGGCTAGAAATGGCGGCAGCGTAAGTGCAGGTGCACGCAATGTATCTGTAGTTCATTTAACTAAATCCGCATCTATTGAACTAGGTAAATACGGCATTACAGTCAATTCGCTATATCCAGGCATTACCGAAACAGAAACAACTAGAGAGCGTTTCCCGAATGAAGAGATGTTACGTAAGGTGGAAAAAATGAATGCATTAGGACGATTGGTTAAATCCGAAGAAATCGCTAATGTAGCAGCCTTTTTAGCATCCCCATTGTCAGTCTCGATTACAGGCGATGTGATTTCGGTATCTGGCGGCACAGGCAATGCTGTTTATTATTAATCAGCTGTAACAGTTAAGAATATGTAATATCATCAAAAATATTAGGCCCCGGATGATTATCAACTGGGGCTAAACAAAAACAATATTTCAATTTTCAGCATTTTGTTCCTCAAGATTTTCCCGTAATTTCGACCAAGTATTAATATCATCGTTTATAATAGTTTGAAGTTTATCTTTATATCGTTTTAAATCCTGAATAGAAATACTTTGTTCTTGCTCCCCTGTTATATTAAATTGGATATCTCTCTTCAATTCTTTTAGTCTCATCAATGTTCGAACATCTTTATACCAAAGCCCTCTATGATTGTAGAAACCTTCTATTCCATTAAAAAGTGTAATGAGCGCAGCAAAAAATAATGCAATATTTGAGAAGATATTTACATTTACAGCCTTTAATCCTAATAATAAAGTAACTAAAGACGAGCATATGACAGAAGCAATCTTTAACCAATATGCCTTCTTTTTGTTTTGTTCTTTTCTCCTTTCAAATAAAGAAATATTCAAATCGATTTCATTCATTAAAAATTCTATTTTACTAGTGGCACTCATGCTTAATCCCCTTCGTTTCATATAATTAATTTTGATTTCACATATTATAATCTATGAAACTTGTTACGTTGTAATGCTTTGAAAGGGACCACTATACTATTAATTGGGAAGGAAAAATAAATAATTATTTTCCGGGCAAGCGCAGAAACAGACAAATGGTAACAGCGCAAACAAACAACAATTTCCAAAATTCTTAAATAAAAAAATCACTACAAAACCGCATGAGTACACAGAGTCACGTTTTAGAACAATAAGCGAACTATTAGATAAATTCTCATTGACTTTAAAATAAGTAGTCATAATCCCTTGCCTTAAAGACAAATCAAGTAAAAATAATTGACAGAATATTCAAAGGTTACTTATATTGGAAATATATTGATTTTCTTAGGTGGAGCAAATAAGAAGAAGATTAAATAAATGTTCTCTCAAATTGAATTACTTAAGAATCTTGAACAAAAACATTAAATGAGGGGAAATTTTATGGTAAAAATTTTATTTCCATTGTTAGCTATGCTTGGAGGTGCTGCCATTGCAGTACAGGGCCAAATTAATGGTGGCTTAGGTAAAAAAGTAGGTGTTCTTGAGGCTTCTTTTATTTCATTTACGATTGGAACCATGGCATTATTTTTTGTTGTTATATTTTTTGGAAAAGGTGATATTTTAGCAGTGATGACTGTTCCAAAGTGGCAATTAACAGGTGGGTTTCTAGGAGCCATATATGTTGTAGTTGCGGTACTTGTAGTGCCAAGATTAGGTGTAGTAGGCTCTTTAATGGCGATCATCGGAGGCCAAATTATTCTAGGTGCTGTTGTTGACCATTTTGGACTATTTGGCGGTAATAGAATTCCAATTGATACAAAAAAAATCATTGCGATTCTTCTACTCTTTTTATCGATCTTTTTATTTAATAAAAATTAACACCCGAGAATACCCTTCTATGACTAACTTAAATCACTTAAACGAACGATATTTAGCAAAATTTTACCAGTCTTTCTTTTATCGATAAAATACCCCCAATGCTAATCTGCTTGAGCATTGGGGACACAATTTACCTAAACATTTCTCTCTAGCATTCTAATGGTTACATATGCTATACCTTATTAAATAGATTCAAAACAAATTTAATTAAAATTAAATTGCTGCTACCACCATAAGACAACCGGGATCAACAAGAGCGAAAGGATATGTTACTATGGGTTATCGCTGCTAATAATACAACTATTGTACCCTCACCTCCATCTAAAAAATGTTGCGATTCCACTCCAGTGTCCAGAGAGTTCAGACAGCCTAACCTATTAGTAATGCGGCTCCAGCAAAACTATTAGTACATACCATTCCCTGCACAAGTAAGCTCCCTACAGCAATACTTGCTGCAAGCCCTGCGCCACCAATAATTTGAGAAAAAGGTATAATCAGTTTAATTTGTACATTGGATACCCCAGGTAGGATAAACGTACCGGGACGCTGGAAGTTTGCAATAATTATCTAATGCATACTTTCATTTTGAGTTTCTTGTTGGATTATTCCTATTAAAACTTTATTATTTAACTGCTCATAATATCTTTGAGCAATAGGATACATGAATCCTATGATTGGTCCTGATGTACTAACCATAATCAGAGTACCTATTCCGATTGGCCCATTGAACACAAGAGCCCCTACTGCAACAGCAACAGCAAAGAGTGTTCTTGCCGTTGATAATTTTATTTTAAAATACTCTTCTATAAGAATCTGGATACCATCTGGTGGTGCGGGTGAAAACTTCGGTTGTAAATACATAGATACGCCGACTCCAATAAAAATTAAGCCTAAACAAATAAGTATGATTTTAACGACCAACAAATCAGGTATATCGACTAACTTTGTAAGAAATAACCACAAGTCTATTCCTAAACCAATCAAAAATGAAGTTAAAAACGCAAGAATATCGGGCTTTTTTCGACGGACAGCAGAAATTATGACCACAAATATGACACCAATTATAAACTCCCAGCTACCTACTGTTAATCCAATTGTTTGCTGTAAACCAACTTGTAAGGCTGGCAAAGGTGAGGCACCAAGCTGTGAATTAATTGAACAACTTATTCCAAAAGTCAGGCAAACAATCCCCATTAAATAGAAAAAAAGTTTTACGCCCACATCCTTCATCGATTCCACTTCCTTTTTGATCTACTACGATTGTATTATTTTTCCAACTCTAATTATACATTAGAATAAGTGAATATAATAAGAAAATGCTTAATGAAAGTTGACCTACGTTTCTCGTTTCGATCATAAATTGGGCGATTATGTACAGTAAGACCAGTAAATATAAAAACCATCTCTTGCAGGAAGTAATAAAGAGATGGTTTTTATAATAAATAAAGGTTGTTTCCCTTATTGCATCTTAATCGGCGTGCATATTGCATATAAACATTCAGTTGGATCAGATACATTAACTTCAATAACCTTATATTCATTTCCCCCATTCTTACTATTTTCATATTTTATTGTTAATGATTTGATGTTATCCATGATGCTCTCTTCCTTCCGTGCAAATTTTCTTACCACACAGAAGTTAATATATGTTGGGCGCACAAAAGTGTTCATGAATCTTAATAATAAATATTCAGGATGTTAATCGGAGCTAAAAGTTCGATACTCACTGAAATGAGCCAACTATAGCACATAATTAAAATTTACAATTCTAGTACTAAGTCCTCCCCCCATATAGGAATAGATTCCTAAAATAATATAAAAGCGTTTAATGAGAACACTAGGGGATTACTTTATTATTCTTTTTAGTGCAAAATGAGACCCATAAGATCAAGAAATAATTACAAGCCCCATTCCCAAATTTCATTTAAAATCCTACGAAATTTGTTACCACGTCAGAAATAAAGCGTCACCTTAATTTGTAACCTAAACAATTAGGGTAGCAATCATTCAATATCAAAAGTCTAAGCAATTAGTTTAATATGGATTATAAAATAAACCACAAAGGATGTAATATATCAATGAACAATACAATACTTATTGCTGATGATTCTATGTTTATGAGAACCTACCTAAAAAATATAGTTTTAGCTAGCAGTTTTGAAGTGATATCAGAAGCAAGTAATGGTGCTGAAGCTATTGATAAATATAAAGAATTTTCACCAGATATTGTTTTACTAGATATTACGATGCCGAAAATAAACGGATTAGAAGCGCTAAAAGCAATTCGGAACATTGACCCGATAGCAACCGTTATCATGTGTTCGGCAATGGGTCAGCAATACTTAATTACAGAAGCCTTACGAGCCGGGGCCCATGATTTTGTTATAAAACCCTATTTCGAAAATCTTGTTTCTATTTTGAAGAAGTACCATGGAGACAGTTTTCATGATTGATAATTAAAACAAGCCTGAAATTCAAAAAAGTATTTAGGCTTGTTCCTAGTCATCAACTTTTATAGTACTTCATAATACTGGATTTTTACATCCGATGGATTTCTCGTACCTACCCCTATAAAAATACTTTTATTTAAAAAAGAGTATTTATCCCCACTCACTTCAAAAGTAGGTGTAGTCTTAAAGTAATAGGAATCTGCTGGAACCTGCTCCCCTTTTATTAGTTTTTCTATAATTTCTTTTGGTCCATGTCTGTAGCCACGGTTAACAACGTAAATATTTGTTCCGTCTTCTGTTTGTAGCGTATAATGTGCCAAAGCTTCGGTTACTCCGTCTGGTCGGATAATCTGATAATCTGCCCCGCCAGGTAGTATTTTTCCTTTGAATAACTCTCCTTCAAATGTACCTCCAGTAATTGGAATGACCCGTCTCTGACCAGATCCAACAGAACCAACCTCAATAGGTTGATCGACCTTAACATAAACATCGAAACAATGTTTCACTTCAATTGACATAATCTCTCTCCTCCTTAAAAATTTAATTGCAGGTTTTTTGATTCAATATTAATAGAATTAAGTCCCGCTCTCTCGTCCAGTAAACATCGAAACTTATATTAGAATCATATATTCCTAATTTTACATAACCTACAAATAATTGTAAATTTTATTGTATTATCCTTTAGTAGACTATTAATAACTAAATTCACTTTAGTAGACATAATACCCCCCCGTAGCGCTACCACTGTTGCACACGCGGGGGGGTATGCCTATAACCACTTTTTATATGGTGGGATACTTTGAGGAAATTGAAAAACATTGTAGGGATCGTATGACGTTTTTACTTTACGAAGAATATTAAAATTATCACCATAATAAGACATTGGCCAATTTCTAATATTTCGATCAGGCCAATTCACATAATCTCCTATTGTATAAGGAGATAAAGCGTTCCTTAACGCCTCGACCCAGCGAATATTTTGATTTTCCTCTTGGGGGCTATTCCATGTAGAATTGTATTCTTGTGCTATTATGGCGTTACGGTAATAAAAGGCCGAATCGAATGATTCAGGCATAGCAGCTTTTCCCCCAAGAGATTGATGCCAAATGGTGGCATTTTTGTTTGGAGCATTGGCCAAGAAATTCTTCATAATCAAAATCGCTTTTTCTGGGAACTTTCTTTCTAGAAAGGAACCTGATCGTTTCCGATAAGCGGGCACATTTCCACTTGGTTCATCAAAAAATTTTACAGCTTCAATGTAGGGGACTTCTTTTATGAAAACGTCGGTAGGAGAACCCGAATCAAGTAAGGGCTGAAGTAGATGTTTTAACTTTGCTGCACTCCCAACATATTCACCTTGAACAGTAAGCTGATTTGATTCTTTTGTTTTCAGTTCAATTTCCGAGGTTAGCCGATGATCTGTGTCAACTGCCCAAGTCTGCCAGCCATTAAATACCTTTTCAAAATTCTCCCATCCCCATGTAATCGAAAAAATAGACACCTTCGAAACAGGATGCACCTTAAAGGTGAAAGAAGTTACAATACCAAAGTTTCCGCCTCCACCTCCGCGGCAAGCCCAAAATAGATCAGAATTTTGATTCTTATTGGCTATTATTCGTTCGGCCCCTCTAGTTCCTTTAGCTAAGACCATTTCAATTTCAAGGAGATTGTCACAAGTAAGTCCAAACCATCTCGTTAACATACCGATCCCACCGCCAAGTGCTAAGCCTGCTAACCCCACACTACTTTCAGTTCCTGCAGGGATTGTTGTACCGTGCTTCCATAATGTACGATAAACATGACCTAGATTGGCGCCGCCTTCAATAATTGCCGTCATTTTTTCACGGTTTACCGTAATTTTATTCATTTCACTAATGTCAATGATGAGGCCACCATTTACTAATGAAAAATTTTCATAGCTATGCCGGCCGCTCCTGACTCTGAACGGTATTTGCTTATCCCTCACCCACTGTAAAGCATTCTCTATATCTTTCGTATTCTGACAAAATACAATTATCCTCGGAAATTTGGGATTGCTTAAATTATTATTCGTTCTTGCTTGTTCATACTCATCATCACCCGGAGTTACGATCCGTCCGGTAAGCTCTATTTCATTCAATATATAGCCTCCTTCAAATCCCAATACAGATTGGATGCTATATAGTATGAAAGTACTATGAAAAAGTCACATGTTTATGTTGGTTCCTCTTAAACTATTGCTATTCCACACATGCTTTTAGTACCGAAATCACATCAAATCAATTTCACCGTTTCTTTCCTTCTAAACAAAAGTTTAGTGAATAAGCTTATACTATATGTTCGTAGATCACTTTCCGTATGTCTACATTTCTACCTAAAGTTTATTAGATGGAGGGTTATAAATGACAAGTAAGATGGAAAACATTATCAGGCATTCCTTAGATGCTTTAATGGATGATGACTCCTTTTTACCAAATCTTAAAGATAAAACACGAGAAAAAGCATTTCACTCCTTACTTTCGATACTATCTACTCCAAATCATGTCCACAAATCCTTTTTACGAATTTCATTAGAAAATGGCTCAGTTATTCGAATTCCTGCTTTCAGGGTGCAGCATAATGATACACTTGGTCCCTATAAAGGTGGTATTCGGTTTCATCAAACCGTAAATGAAGATGAAGTCGTCAATTTAGCAAAATTAATGACATTAAAAAATGCTCTTCACGATGTTCCTTTTGGCGGAGGTAAGGGTGGTGTTGTGATTAATCCAAGAAATTTTAGTGAAAAGGAACTTCATTTAATTTGCGAAAAATACGTTCGTTATTTTGCTGATTGTTTGGGACCTGAAAAGGATATCCCTGCACCTGACGTAGGAACAGGTGAACGTGAAATGGATTGGATGATGGCTGAGTATAAATCGATCCATCCAGGCGAAACCTATCGCGGTAGTTTTACCGGAAAAAGCATCATGAATGGTGGTTCATTGGGACGAAGAGAAGCTACAGGAAAAGGTGTTTATTTTTCGTTCCGCTATTTGTTCCATAACTTTTTGCAGGAAAATAAAGCATTACTTGACGCAAATCGTGACAACAAATATGTACAAACGGCTTTAAAGCTTAAAGAACAACCTCTAACCCTAGCCATCCAAGGTTTTGGGAATGTTGGCTCGGTAGCTGCTGCTGAAGCCTATAAATGTCAATATCTAAAAAACAAAATTATAGCTGTCAGCGACCATAATGTATGTTTATATAATGCGGATGGTTTAGATATCCCTGCTTTAATAAAATATACGACAGAACATAACAGAGATTTACCGACTGATGAAACAGTTTTAGCAGGACATAATATAAAAGCTACTATTCAAAACCGAGATGCTTTACTGACTACGAATGTTGATGTATTAATCTTAGCTGCCCTTGAAGATCAAATTCATGAAAATAATTTTACGGAGATAAAAGCACAAGTTATCGTCGAGGGAGCGAATTCACCTGTCTCTGAAAAAGCAGATAAATACTTGAGTGATAAAGGTGTCCTTATAATCCCAGATATTCTCGCCAATGCCGGCGGGGTAATTGTTTCCTATCTTGAATGGCTGCAGGGAAGAGAAACGCAATTTTATTCAGAGGAAGAGGTATACAGTTTACTTTTTGATAAGATGAAGTCCACATTTAATACAGTTTTACCACAATTTTTTAGCGACCCCTTCCCACTTAGACAAAATTGCTATATCCATGCAGTAATGAAACTATCATCCATTTTATACCGGCAAGGAAAACTTTATTAAAAAACGATAACTAAAAATGCCTACTGCTTGGTTGTGAATTGAGGAGTAGGCATATAAAAAAGAATCATTCTACTGCTTTAATGAGGATAAGTTAAACATAAAAGATATAAATGCGTCTTCAATTGACATCCGCTCTTGGTTTAGTCTATAAATGCACATACTACAAACTGAATCACCCTTATTGTTACCATAAAATATTTAAATAAGCTCTTCGGTTCCAGCATTTGTTTCTTCGAGATAATTATCCTTGAATACAGCCTTTTTATTTTCAAATTTTTCATAATCTATAAAGTAGTTTATTTTAGTTGTTACTATATTCATATCTTTACGTATAAGAAATGTTTTTTTCACTGATAACTGAAAATTTTAACATAATAATGCTTGATAGATTTCAATCTCAATTTCCGAAAAGTTTTAGTGCTCCCCCACCTTTCCTTCTCCATCACTAACATGTTACGGGTCACAAATGATCTATATTTTTAAAATTTCCACTTTATAATGTATAATAATTTTTCAATGGATTTTCAAATTTAATCCTTTTCCTTTTCTTTGCGCAAACAAATCTTCCATTAAAATTATAGTTAAATGATATATAGAGTTTTTTAGTAGAGTCTATATTCGAAAATAAATTTATATGGTCTAACTGGAGGAGATTCAAATAAATACTAAACATTTTGATGTTATTGTAAATGACCTATACACACATTACCAACCACTCTATCGATTAGATGATCAACTTTTATATAGTTATGAATCATTGCTAAGATCAAAAAAACAGATCAATCCAGAAAAATTGTTTGAAATGGCTCGAGAGGAATCGAGAGTTAATATGCTTGATAAGATAGCCATAGAGACCGGTATTAACACATTTTCCAAATCTAACAATAACGGCAGTGCCCTCTTATTTATAAATATATTACCATCTACACTACTACAAAGTGATTTTTTTATGTTTATAGATGGGATCTTAAATGAGTCTGGCTATAGTAAAGATAGACTGGTTTTTGAGTTAAGCGAAAATGCTGCGGAGTCTACTCAATGGGGGTTTCCAGAGCTAAAAGGCGTAATTTCTAAATTCCGAAACCAAGGAGTACGATTTGCTATTGATGATGTTGGCAGTGGGATTGCTTGCAACCAAAAAATCATAGAATTTGAACCTGAATTTGTTAAACTTGATAAATATTTTGGTATGGGATTGTCTCAATCCAGACTAAAGCAAATGACAGTTGAAAGTTATGCTTTCCTATGTAAAGAAAATTCTATGTTAATTCTTGAAGGGATAGAAACCGAGGAAGATCTTCAGTTAGCAAAAACACTAGGTGTTAACTTGGGACAGGGGTATCACTTAGGAAAACCCGGACCGTTGACAAGTTGATAATGTAATCCCGGACATTTAAGCCCCTATTTTCACTAATAGGGGCCTTTTGGTTACTGAATACCTTATTTATTTTAATTATCTAAAAATACATTCATTTCTTCATATCAGCGCAACGTTTGTCCTCCATACTTTTAAAATGTTCTTTTTGACATTCATAAGGTATCACTAGTCCGGTTATTTATTTAAAATCCAGAACCCTTGAAATTAAAGGGGCAGATTATCACTCTGTCCCTTCCTCAAAAAATATAACTGACAAATAAACTTACCACTTCCACATTAATCTGTCTTGATTAATCCAATCACTTCACTTTTCGGTTTGGTTGGATCATGCTGTACAACAAAGGCTTTTCTGAACCGATTCAAGTATGTGTCTTCATGTGACTTCGGAGTTAGTATAATTAATTTACGTTGTAATTCTTGAACGTATAAATCGAACACTTTTGATTTACGATTTTCATCCAGTGCACTGTCAAATTCGTCTAACACGATAAAACCTGGTGAAGTCTGTAAGTTTTGGAGAAGTGCTAAGGCAAAAAGCAGTGAACTTAATGATTCTTCTCCACCTGACACACCTTTACCGACTTTTCCACCTCTAGCTTTCACACTTACATCCTCCATGATCCCACGATGACCTTCTTTACGGGCTTTAATATAAAGTTTAAAGTGCGTACGCTTTCGTTTATCCTCATACGATTCCCAGCTAATTTCTCCTTCAAATTGGAACTTAGCCATATAAGTTTTAAAGCGTTGTTGAATTTCTAATACACGCATATTTACAGTCTTCTCTAAATGATCTTTTAGCTGCTCGGTTCGTTCCAAATCTTGTTCAAGTAAAATTTTAGTCCGTTTATAATCATCATCTAATCGATCATATTCAGCCTTTACCGCAGCGTAATTATCAGGGGCTGCGGGATCGACCCTTTCATGGATCGCGTGCTCAAATTTTACAAACCCATCTTGACGAATCGCAATTAGTTGTTGGACTGAGTCAGAAGGAATAATTTCGATATCTTCTATTAATAATGAATACAACTTTTCATGAACATTTTTGAGATTAGAAAGTTCTTCGATATATTGAACAAGCTTAAGTTGGCTAGATTCAATTCGATCATTTGTATCTTTTATTTGTTTGTCTATAGCGGATAATTCCCGCGCCTGACTTTCTAACAAATCTTGTACGTCACCTATGTTTCGTTCAATGATTTTAATGTCTCGATTCACTTTGTCAAATTGATCATCTAATTTTCCGCGTTGGCTTTTCATTTGTGATATCTGTTTAAGCATATCTGTATACTGATTTTGAAACCTTGTAAGCAGCTGAAACTTTTCTTTCATTTGACCAAGCTCTTGGTAGATCATTTCTTCTTCTCTTAGCTCTCTATCTAATAATTGTTGTTCAATCTGTAAACGATTCAAGCGATCTTTTTCTCTCTCCTGCTCTGCTATTTGTAATTTATAATCCTTCTCTTTTTCTACCGCTTGATCTAATTTCCGACTCAATTGTTCACGTTCATATTCCATCGTTATAAACGCTTCTGCTTCCTTCACAGACTGAATCACACCATTCAACTCACGGACTTGTTTTGTCTTTGAGTCAATGTCAGTTTCTAACAGGTCTTTGTCGGCACTTTTTTCTTTAAGCAATGCAGCCACTTTTTCTTTCCGAGTTCGCAAAGCTTTTTCACTAAGAATATAGCCTTCTTTCTCCTGCGCTCCTCTAAGACCAATTTCATCATATAATGTTTCGTTTTTAATTTTAAATGAATGATCTTTGAAAAATTGCTCGACCCACCATAAAGCCTTCATAGCAAGCGGAATCACATCGTAGAATAAATTGTCTTTAATTTGTAGATGTAGCTTTGGTAGCTTTGTTACGGAACGATCTGGAATGACACCCTTTAATGGCACATGGTACAAATCATTCGGTGGTATAATGTCTTTTCCATCAAAAAAAATCGTATATTTAATAGTATTATAAAGTTTCTCATCATGAAGTGTTGCATCGGCATCTAATTGAATCAACTCACGCAGCGGATACGCTTTAATATTTTTATTTTTGAAAAATTTAAGTGATTCAACTTGTCGTGATGAAAGTACACGGTTTTCACTTAAAATGTCTTGTTCTGCCTTTAATTCATTTAACTGAATGGTTAAACTATGTTTCATATCCTTCAATTTTTCAACTTGATTCTCTAGTAGATTTATTCTTTCTGTCACAGCATGGCTGCTCTTATAAATATGAAGGATTTCTTGATACTTCATCTCTAGCTCTGTATTCGCTTTGATTTCGTGCTCTAATTTTATTTTCAATTCTACCGTCGAATTTAGCTCTTCTTTATTACCTTGCAATAACTTTTCATTATTTTGTAAATCTAGAACAGTCTGCTGTTGTTGATGTAAAAGGATCGATAACCCTTGCTTTACTTCTTCTTCTGTTCTTGTCAGCTTATTTTTCTTCGCTGTTGTCGTTTTCAACTCTTCCTCTAAACTATTAATTTCTTCATTTAAATGTACAACATCCTTTTGCATATCGATAATTTTGTTTTCAATAACTTGTAATTGAATATTAAGATGGTTACGTGATTTTACTAACGCTAGTTTTTCTTCGCCTTTACGTTCAGCTTCTGATTTTGTTTCAGCTTTAGTTTGGAAGGTGTGTTCATAGTCTAGTTTTAATTGTTGGAGAATACTTTGATCACTTTCGATGCCCTTTTTGTGCAATATTTCTAGTGCTAATAATGCACCCATATATTGTTTGGCACCTTCTTTAAGCCTTTTTTGATTGTCGTTATAGCGATCAAGTTCATTCTTTTTCACACTTAATTCTTGTTTTTTTACTTTCACATTTATTTCTGCATACTGTAAGGTTTCCTCAGTATCTTTTAACTTTTCAATGCTTTCTTCCCAATTTCGTTGTGATTTATCAATACCATGCATCTCACTGAAAATACGAAACCGTTCTTCAGGGCTCATGATCGCAAATTGATTTACTTCTTGCTGATACCAAATTAAATAAAATAAATCAGGATCAATTTTATATTTATACTGTAAGGCATGCCGATACGCAGAAAAGTTATATAAGCGATCGCCGGACGTATACTTAATAGTTTCATCCCATTGATCGATTTCCTCACCGGTTGCAATCGTAAACTCTTTCTTCATCGGCTGGCCAGGCTCTTGTATAATCACTAGGGAAAATTCAATAAATGGCGGCGCATCTATTTTCATATTGCCACCATTCTTAAATAGTAAGGTTATTTTGGACTTCCAAGTTTGATCACTAGGGAGATTGCGAGATTTTAAGCCTTCTAAATCTACTTTTGATGAATATAACACCGCACCCATGCAAAACGTTATCGTTGACTTGCCTGCCCCATTCGGCCCGGTGATCATCACATGCTCGTATTCTCCCGACAGATCGATTAATGTCGGGGCATAATCACGAATACCGATAAAAGTTAAACGCCAAGGTATCATTCTTGATCACCTTTCTGAATATAATTATAGCGACGGAAAAATTTTAAGACTTCTTCTTTATTCAATTGCGTCGATTGACTGAATTCGACTGTTCGTCTCAAAAACGAATCAGAAAACATGTTTACGCCAATCGCTGTCAATTGATAAGCTTTTTCCTGTGAAGTTGTATCATATTCTTCGATTGCGCCAATCTTTTTGAGTGGATCAATATTTGCTAGTATTCTAGTATTTGCTTTTGTTGTTTCATGACCGAACGCATCCAACAGCTGATCTAATGTCGTAAATTCATGCTGCAGAACTTCCTGCTGATAGAAAATATATAATAAGATCGAGAGACTTTCCTTATTTAACGTACTGCGCGCAGTTCTTGCAGGCACCCTCATCATAAATACGACTTGGTCTCTCCGATCATCATAAATCAACTGAAAATAGCGCGGTACAGCTTGATTAACTCTTGTTAAAAATGAGTAAAACTTCTCTTCATCACCTTGAATATTAAGTTGTTTTTCAACTTCTCTCCGTGATAATCCAAAATTTCCAGAACGAACAGACGCAGACGAAGAAAACATAATATTCATAAACGTAAGTTCTTCATCCTCTGTTAACACACCCTTGATTGCTTGCAGCGCGTACAATGGGTTGGCGTTAGCTACATGTTCGTTCCCTACTTCCTTATTTTTTTCTTCCTTTTCGTTTTCGGACAATGTTGGCTCGATCGTCATCATTCATCCACTCCCAACTTCGTTCATAGACTGGCAACTCTTTTTTCTCAGTCGATTTTTCAATCGTTACTTTCTTATTTCCTACTAATGCGGAAATCGCAGTAAGTGCATTGACTGCATCGCTCCATTCTGAAGAAGTTGCTAGAATCACTAGCTCTTCTAAAGGAGTTTGTTCACGGTGTTCTAAAAACTCTTCAATTTTAGTCGTTTCAATCATATTTTTCGTTAATAACCAGTTCGATTCTCGCATTAATTCATCTAAATCATCTTGTGAGATTTCATTCGTTTCAAAGATCGGGACCTCGTCTTCTTCAACAATTTTGTCTGTTATTGGCTCATACTCCTCGATATATGTTATTGCCTCATCAATGGCAGTAGCTGAAATCGGCGCTGCAAACTTAACGGGTATCCATATACCGTCGACCGCCTCATCTTCATATTGATTTTGTTCCATGAAACTTAACAATTGGTAAACATTTGGCACGTCAGATTCAAGCGGTGGATCAAACATTTTAACAATATATTCACGCACTTTCTCTGGCTGAATTTTTGAAGAAAGCGGCGTTTTTTGCATCGTCGTAAATTTTAAATACTTATTAATCATTCCTAAACTTAGATTTGTTCCTTCTGCTAAAACAGCCGTCCCTCTTTGCATTAGATCGGTTAACACAAGACTTTCTTCCATCGTCTGAAACTGTCGAAAACGCTCTTGCAATTTTGCATCAAGGTCTTTCATTAATTCATGAATTAGTTCTAGCTGTGGCAGAGCATTGCGGTCTGCTAGCATTTCAAGCTCTCGTTCTTTCATAAGCTGAATCGCATCATCGACATTTTTAATCATACTAGCAATTTTATTTCCACCTGAAATTCCATTATCATCATACGCTTCACTAATTTCCGCATCCCGTCTCGCTTGAAAAAGGGAGCGACCAATATCATCATGCATATGATATGCAAGCGAATCATTAGCTAAACGAATTAATACATCCATCATCCGTTTGCCCACATCTCGCATTTTAATTAATCGTGTATGCTTAGATATCCAGTTATACTTCGCGAGTATGTTGACAATTTGTTCGACCTTCTTTTTTGATGGAGCCTCCGGATCACTATAACGATTCCGATATCGATAATAAAGTGTTTCTGCATTCTCGATTTTCTCATCAAGTCCTAAAGCCTCTTCATTAATGAGCTGAATGATCCGCAGAAATCGTAAAATTTCGATCGGGGATTGATAAAAAGTATGGGAACCGAGGTCACTTAATACACCTGATAGTGAGGAAATATCCTTCATTGCCTGTAACATTTCTGGTGCCGAAGGTTCAGCATTAAATATTGATACTATTGAAGTTGAATCCACTTTTTCCAATCCGCCACACTCCCAAGAATTTGTTCCTGCTCCATCTTCTTTGTCCGTAAAAAATGATTCATATTACTTTCATAATCCTCCCATGTTTTAACCACCTGAAGATCATGGGTAATCCATTTTACGTTCCCTCTATAATGTTCCGAAATTGCTTGAGTAAGTTCACTCGCAATTTGCAAACCGTCTTGGTCATAATCCGTCCAAATTATCACTTGTTTAAATCCGCTATTCTTTGTAAACTGCAGTAGACATTGTCGATGTGATGAACGCAGATGCCCGTCCACACAAACTATTAAAGCTTGATTTTCTTTTAAAAAATGAGCTTCAGCCGAAATTCTTGTTAAAATTGCTCTATTTTCGACCAACCATAGTGTCTCCGCTGATGATTGATAATTTTCTTGTGAAATCGCTAAATCTGTCAGAGCGTGAACCGGACCATACTTATATTCAGAATACGTCCCTGTCAGCTGTCCTGAAAAATAGAGCGGCGTAATTTTACCTAAACTTATCAAGCCAAGCGTCGCTACAGGATTTTGAATGATTTCCTCTAGTTGCGCAATAAATTCATCCTTATAACTATCAAATTCCTTCGAGCCACCAATTTCCTGATAATATTGGGCACCAATTTCTTTCCAGTCGAATTCAGCTTTTAGCCTTGTTAATTGAACAAGTGCTGTTAAAAAGTGTAGGAACTTTAGTTTCTTTTTAATCGGCCATTTTTCAGGAATATGAGGAAGATCATTCATCACGTCATGTTCTTTTCTCAGAATGGTAGAAAGATAATCTATTAATGGAGCTTTTAATTCTTTATTTAAATTGATAAATGAAATTCTAGTTTTTTTTGATAAAATATCAGCCGTACTTTTCTTCCACTCAGCAACTGCGTCTTCAATATTTTTCACGTTCTGTTGCTGTAATTTACGTTGGTAGCAATATAACTTGTATCCCATCCGATAAAATACACGATCAACTGTTCTGCTATCTTTCATAAAACGCAGCTCTTTTACGAGCCAGCCTTCATCCGTCCAAGGTAACGCAAGTGTTTCAGAGATATCATTTACATGTAACTTTTTCTTGATCGTCAATTTCAACAGTTGGTCATCTGGAGCCATTAAGTCCTCTTCGTCAAAATTCTCCGTGGAACAACTAATAAGGCCAACCAGTTTAATTCGTGTTTCTAAACGCTTTATAATTCGAATATCAATAATTGAATTAGGTTGTTCGTTAAAAAGATGTGGAAGTTCTAATTCTTCACCTTTTTTTAAAATATTATTTTCTAGATAGGCTAGCAAACTTGTATTCAATATTGTCAGTCCTCTATTCATAATCTATAGTTTAATTTTAGCAAATAAATGGTAGAAGGGTATATGGAAAAAGATTGGAAGTAAGCCGAAATCAGGTTGACTCAATATCAAGAGATTGAGGGATATGGCATAACCTTAAATTTGCAGAATTTAAGAAGGTAGTAGTTTTCTAGGAAACTAAAGGGGAAACTTTTGAGGTAAAACCCAAATTTCGAATACTCATTCGAAACGCTAAAAATATAACGGGGAAGGTTCTCACGAATAAACTAAGAACCTTCCCTGATTTTTCGAACTTATTTATTAAATCCACTGCACGATATCATTCAAATCTTTTCTTGTTTTCGGACGTGGCTCTCTTATCCGATACCCAAAGGCTGCCATGACAGAAACCGCCAAATGTCCATCCTCTAGTAAACCCTCGTCCATTAGCACCTTTTGTACCTTATCAAAATCGAAGCCCTCAATTGGGCAAGAGTCAATTCCAATTAATGCTGCAGCAGTCATCATATTTGCTAATGCAAGATAAGTTTGTTTACATGCCCAGTCAAATATGGCTCGTTCACTTTCTAGAAGGTGAAGATCGTGCTCTTGGAAACTTTTATATCTAATTTTCATTTGTTCAAACACATCTTCTGGAATTTTCTTAACGTTTAACATTTGATTCTTAACATAGCTTGAATCATATTTAGTATCTTTAATGGTTCTTGCAAGTACTACAACAAAATGACTTGCAGTTAGCAACTGCCCCTGTGCTCCCCATGCAACTTCTCGCAATTTTTCTCGTAATTCTTTATTTTGAACAATGACAAATTTCCAGGGTTCATATCCTACCGAGCTTGGCGAAAGTCTTGCAGCTTCTAAAATAAAGTTAAAATCCTCATCAGAGATTTTTTTAGTGGGATCGAACTCTTTGGTCGCATGTCTAAAACGAAACGCTTGAAGAATTTCATTTTTTTTGGTTTCATGGTTCATTTTGTTAATAAGTCTCCTTTTCCTTGTATATTGCTTTTGGGGTTCGAACATATGCATTTACCCACATTGTTTCATGTATAAAGAATTTCATCCAGTTGCCGTGGAATTATAAACACCTATAACGGTAGAAGTGCTACTTTAGTCGCCAGAACCGTCCCCATGATTAACTTTTCACAACGGTTATTAACCTTTCAAAGTCAGTACTTGTATACTTTTTACTTTTTAAATAATAATCAAATAGTTCTGATGCTGGCAGAACAATTAAAGTTACATCCTGTAATTGTAATGCACGTAGAAAACTGATAGATACCTTTCCTAATTTAATGATCCCTAACTGATCATGAGGAAATAAAAATAGGTTATAAATATGTGTGATCTTATGTTTCTTAAAGTAATCCTTATACGCAAGCTCGTACATATATTGTTTTGTCACATCCTCCACCCCAGGATTGTTCTTAACCTCTCCATTTTTAAAGTATATTTTGTAATACTTGGCATCAAGAATAAGAAAGGTTCTATATCCGAATATTGTGGTTTCCCTCAATATATCTGGTTCAAGCGTATCCTTTTCGGATGGAGTCCCAAATGCGTCTGTCCAAATCGGCTTATCTATCATTTCTCTAAATGTTTTATTAGTCTCATCACCGAGCAGATAAGTACAAACCTTTTCCCATATATGATAAAAAGACCTCGTTCCATAAATCACTAACCCATCCTGTTGGCCCTTAAATCCACTTTTTGAAATAAAGGAATATAACGCTTTAAGAACTAGCTGTTTCCGATCGCTAAACTGTGTGGTTAATTCATCCTTGATCTTACTTAAAATAAATTCAATTGAACCCAAATCATCCAGTTCAATTTCAAACGACATGCTCGGAAATGTGAAATAACCAATCAAACCTGTTCTTTCCAAAAATTTCGTACATTGACTTAGCACATACTTATGAATTTTTCTAATAACATCTTCCTCATCATTCAGTATAACGTTTGTCACATAATCAAAATAAATCGAACTTCCTTTTAGTATATAAGCTGTACCTTCCTCAATAGTCCTGTTCCAGTTGATTTCGCCATTCCGATTCCATTCATAAGCATCTTTTTCATTTGAATACAAGCCATATTCTCTATAATCTCTTAATAAAAAATCAATGATCGAAATCAAGTTATAATGCCCATAATGTTGAAAGCTACCTAGAGACTCGATTTCATCATTCGTAATTTTCTCCCGTTTCGAGTATACATGAAACAATTGTAAAAGTTGTTTCATAACTTCGCTGTAGTCTTCTTCACGCTGAACATATTTAGGGATAAAAAATATCGTTTTATCCTCAAATTGTAGTAAGCCAACAAAGTTAAATTTGTAATCTTTCTCGGCTTTCACTATATTTTTAGACTTTAAAGCGTTTATAAATCGATCAAATTTATGGTCAGATAGTTGCAATACTGTTACCAAATTCTCTTTTGAATATGGCATTAATTCTTTTAGAAAAATGACTTCCATCATATCACTCATCCGAATCTTCTTCTTCGGATTCATTTTCTAATTCATCTCCGCCTGTTTCTGAATTGTCAAGAGTTAGTTCCTCGTCTGCTGGGAGATGCACAGTTTCTGTAACTCTTTCTGTATCTGCATCCACATCCATATTAGTGTCCACATCTGTTTCTATATCCGTATCAGTAGCGTTGTCTTGTTCAGTAGGTGCGTTATTTTCAACAGTCAGTGCTGAAATTTCATTCATTAAATTTGCTAGATCAAACGCAAAAATATTCTTTTTCTGACTATATAGTTTTAAACCATCTGGATAATTTCTGGCTTCCTCAATAAAAAACTCGTTTTTCTTACCGTGCTTAAAAACATCCTCATATAAATACATCAACAGCTTACTTTTAAACGCCCTTTCAAATTTTTTTGGATTTTTAAGGTCCGCTATAGATATAAAGAATGGACCAAGCTGTTTATCTTCTTTTACATCTAATCCAGAAAGACGTTTATTTACGGCTTTTCTAAAGATGTTCCAGTTGATTTCCCCAAACGGATGAATATCGACCATATAGGATTGAATTTTCATTTCACCTTTATCGACATCTATGTATTCAAAGTCCCATCTTCTCTTAAAAGCTGTATCCATAGGAAATACGCCTTGGTCAGCAGTATTCATAGTTGCCCACATATAAAAGTTAGGTGGAAGATATAATTGATCGGTGTCAATGTCATTTGAACGTAAGTATTCTTTCAACTCTTCAGGGATATTGATTTTATATTCACTTTCACCCGTATCGTCTTTTCGGTCTAATAATTGAAAAATATCACCAAACACACTTGCTACATTAGCCCTGTTTATTTCCTCAATAATTAATAGATAGTCTTTATCAATTCCTTTTTCGAAGTCGTGGATGGCTTCTGCTAGTATTCGCAAAAGTGGCCCAGGAACAAATTCGTAGGTAACATACGGTTCATTTTGTATGTTATAAATATCATTATAATCAGCCCCGCCCTGAGAAGTAGTTAATTCAGCTTTAGATGGCTTGCTAGTCGAGTAACGTGGAGAACTTCCGTGCTCTTTATAAATGGGTTTAGGTTTATACGTTCCAACAAATTGAGCATATGTATAGGCAGGATGGAACGTAACTCTTTCATACCTACTGAATTTAGCCCTCGCAGTCTCAATATGATTACTTTTTCCCGTTCCGGGTGCACCAAAAATGATCCAGTTATATGGAAGATCACCTTCTATTTGCTGTTGCTCAATACCTGGTTCTTGAGGTTCATCTATCTCTTGCGTTTGATTATTTTCTTCATGCTCAAAAATGAATTTTGTATTAGTATTCGTTATGTCAAGATAGCTGTTAACCCTTTTGGTGTATTCAACTAGGTCCTCTAGAAACTCAGGTTCTCTTAGAACCGCATCATTCTCGACTTTCTTTAAATAAAAATTTAAATCTTGATTTAGTATCGAATTTAGTATTCTAAGGCTCCCCATATTTTCTCTATAATCTTTTAAATTTACCTTTTCGTCACCAACAGAGAAATTTGAATAGATGCCTTCTTGTTGGAAAATGACATCATGATTTTGATCGGCATCCATTCGTATACGATAAACAGCTTCTTCTGAAATGATAGTAAAAAACTTCACTAAATCATTCTCCAGATCAGTATTAATATTTAAATTTTCTCCTGTAATCCAGTTAAAAAGAATAATTTTTACTTCTTCCTCGTTCTGTTTTATTTGTAAATCAAGTAAATCAATATTTTTTGTAAATACGATCTTTTTGCAATACCTTCTTCCACCTCCCCTAGTTCTCTCAGCGCTCGGAGGAATCGTTTCATCTGTAAATTTCACAGCACTAATTTTCCAAATCAATTCTAATGCTACAACAAGTGCTTCAAGACTTGATTTAATCAACGGATTGCCGTCCAACTTATCAAAAAATTGCGTTTCATCAATGGTGCTTGCACTTATTTCTCCACCAAAATATGTCTTTAACTCATCTTTTAGGGCTTGTTTTAAGACAATCCCATCTCCTGCTTCATCGCTATATTCTAATTCAGCATTATGATTATTGATTTTCCAAAAAGCCGTTACTAAACCCATTAATTGTTTAATATGAGGTATAGACGACTTTATACCTAGTTTTAGTTCGACTTTTCCTCTTTGTTTCATATTCGTTGGATTCATTTGTTAATAGCTCCTCTTTAGATAATTAGATAAATTACTCTAGTATTTATACTTTACTGTACACCCACACCATATTTATATTAACTTAGAGATATTCGTTCAATTAGTTACTATTTTACAGGAAAATTTCACCAAATTGAAACTATGCAAATCTAACAAAATAAAAGAAGACGTAACTGCTATTGCAGCTACGCCTATTTTCGTAAGTTTTATTTAAACAGTTACTTTATGTGCTTTTTCCTCTTTATTCATTGTTTTACGGCGGATATATGGTAAAATGATGCGATCTAAACCATATTTCCCTGCATTCGCTCCTGCAACGAGGATGAATACTGTTAACAATACCATTTGTGCGTTTGTACTAACTGTTCCACTAAATAAGAATGCGAAGTTCATTGTTGAACCCATTAAAGCAGCAAATGTTGTAAATGTTCCAAGAATAAGTCCTAAACCTACTAACAATTCACCCCAAGGTACTAAAACATTGAATAAATCAACATTTGGAAGAGCAAAACCTTCAAGGAATCCTGCCCACCATGCTTGGACGGCTGGATGATCACCGCTTGCTTTACCTATTGCACCTTGTAAGAATCCACTTGCATCAAAGCCACCTGTTATTTTGCCCCATCCACCATGTATCCATTGATAACCTAAATATAATCTAAATAATACCAATAAACCGGCTGCTACATTATTTTCTCTTAACCATTTCACTACCATGTTTTCTCACTCCTCTAATATTGTAAAATCCTATTTTAGGATTTCTTAATTGTTTTGAAGTACTTCTTATACTTTTATTATAGGTAATTTATGATCAAACGGAATAACTTTGTTCACTTATTCACAATATAGATACAAACTAATTACAAAATAGTGAAAACCTATATTTTCCTATTGATTTTTTTAACAGATGCATTTGAACCTCTTTAAGGTAGGACGATTTTTGTCACTATTATTAAAACGTTAACTTTTTCCCCTTTAAGTCCCAGGTCTTGATCCTTTTAAACTAACTTTTATGTATAAGATGTAAAACAACATTCCCATTTTTAATGATTAATTATTCATAAATGTCTTGATTTTTTATATTAATATATTTAATATTGATATATCAAAATACTTTACTTTAGTAAATAAATAAAGTGATAAAGGAGAAACAACTATGAAAAAAATTATTATGTTACTACTAATGGCTGTGATGGCTATTATGGTATCAGCTTGTGGAGCTGAGCCCGAACTACCAGCAGCACCTAGTAATGAAAACGAAAGTACAGAACCAGAATCAGCAACTGGAGACACGTTAGCTCAAATTAAAGAAAAAGGGGAAATCACAATTGCAATCGATGATACATTCCCTCCTATGAATTTCCGTAATGATAAAAATGAATTAACGGGTTTTGATGTGGAGTTAGCTAAAGCCGTCGCAAAGGAACTTGGAGTGGAAGCAAAGTTTATCCCAACAGCATGGGACGGTATTCTACCAGGTCTAGATGCTAGTAGATACGATATCATCATGTCAACTATGAATGTAACTGAAGAACGAAAGCAAATGGTTGATTTCGTAGAATATGTAAATTTAGGACAAATTGTTGCGGTCCAATCAGGAAATCCATTAAATATCAAATCAATTGAAGATCTTACCGGAAAAGTAGTTGGCGTTCAAATCGGTTCAACAAGTGAAGCCGCTGCTAAAGAAATCGAAGGTATTAAAGAAATGAAAACGTACAATGCTTACACAGATGTTTTCAATGACATGGGTCTTGGTCGTTTAGATGCGGTTGTAGTAGCCGATGTAGTAGGTCGTTATTATCAAAACTTAAAACCTGGTGTATTCGATATTGCAGGTGAATCATTCCACAAACTTCCAGTTGGAATTGCAGTTCGAAAAGACGATAACGAACTAGAGAAAGCTTTAACAGAGGCAGTTGCTAAAGTTAAAGAAAATGGAGAGTTTGCTAGAATCAGTAATGAATGGTTTGGAGCAGATTTATCACAACAATAAATATAAAGTTAACTAGAATGATAAATTCGTTATGATACCTTCCCCACTTACATTAGGATAAATCGGTCATCCGATTTATCCTTCTTACATTTACTAAAATTTTTTTGAATTTGACTAAGTATACCAGAACTATTATGAACGAAATTACTTCAAGAGTCTGGAGAACATGAAGGAGAGAAGACCTAATGAAAGATTTTCTTACATTTGCGACAACATATCTTCCCTACCTATTACAAGGTGCATTAATTACGATCGAAATCGCAGTCATTGGTGTTATTTTTGGAAGCATACTAGGAATAATTATCGGGCTTGGTCGCTTATCTAGTAATCGTGTCTTATCACAGATTAGTAGATTTTATATTTGGGTTGTCCGTGGTACCCCGCTATTATTACAATTATTTGTTATTCACTTTGCCATTCCATCTTTATTCAGCTCCCTTACCATGCCACCGTTTGTTTCGGCTTGCATCGCGTTATCCTTAAATGCAGCTGCCTATATTGCAGAAATCGCAAGAGGTGCGATTCAATCGATTGACAAAGGACAAATGGAAGCAGCAAGATCACTTGGTTTAAGCTCTGCACAGGCAATGCGACGCATTATTATTCCACAAGCCTTTCGCCGAATGCTACCACCACTCGGGAATGAATTTATTGCTTTAATTAAAGAATCTTCCCTAGTATCAACAATTGCTTTATATGATTTGCTCCGTACAGGGCAACAAATCATTAGCAGTACGTTCAAGTATATGGAAGTTTACCTTTTAGTAGGTTTAACCTACTTAATACTAACAACGCTCATGAGCTATATTGTTGGAAAAATAGAGAAAAAGGTAGGTGCGTATGAATGATATCATGTAAAAATATCGTAAAAAGCTTTGGTACACTTGACGTATTAAAAGGTGTAAATTTAGATGTTTTACAAGGTGAAGTCGTGGTTATCATTGGACCAAGTGGCTCTGGCAAAAGTACATTCTTGCGCTGCATGAATGTGTTAGAAAAAGCGAATAGCGGAACAATTATAATAGACGGAAAACAGATTGATTCAAGAGAATCATCTCTTAACAAACTTCGCCAGGACATCGGCATGGTTTTTCAGCAATTTAACTTGTTTCCACATATGACGGTCATCGAAAATATCATCGAAGCGCCTGTTTTACTAAAAAAAATGTCAAAAGAACAAGCTATGAAAAAAGGATTGGAGCTACTACAAAAAGTTGGTCTTTCCGAAAAAGCTAACGAATACCCAAACCGTTTATCAGGTGGTCAAAAACAGCGCGTAGCGATCGCTCGAGCGCTCGCGATGGAGCCTAAAATCATGTTGTTTGATGAACCAACATCTGCGCTTGACCCAGAATTAGTTGGTGAAGTCCTCTCTGTTATGAAAAGTTTAGCAAAAGAAGGAATGACAATGATCGTTGTCACCCACGAAATGGGCTTTGCCAAAGAAGTTGCGGATCGCGTTATTTTTATGGATGGCGGTAATATAGTCGAACAAGGTACCCCAACAGCAATTTTTGAAAATCCTAAACATGAACGTACGAAAGAATTTTTGGGACATATAAAATAAAACTTCCACTAGTGAAGGTATTACAGGATATAATAGGAGGTTCATTTCATTATGACTGAAGAATTAGCTGCTAGTGAATTGGCAGGACGTATAGATAATTTAGTAGACAAGTTGTTTCCTAGACTCGTCGAGATTCGGAGACAGCTACACATGTTTCCTGAACTTAGCAATATGGAATTTGAAACAACAAAACAAATCAATAGTTGTTTGAAGGAATTTGGAATAGAACCGATCCCCCACCATTTAAAAACAGGCACAGCCGCAGATATAATCTGTAAAGTCCAAGCACCAATGATTGCACTTCGAGCCGATATCGATGCATTGCCGATTCAAGAAGAATCGGAGCTGCCTTTTCGTTCGAAAATAGATGGTGTCAGTCATATGTGTGGTCACGATGTCCACACTACTATCACATTAGGTGCAGGGCTTGTTCTGAACGAACTAAAGGACTCACTACCTGGGAACGTTCGCTTGCTATTCCAACCTGCAGAAGAAACAGAAGGTGGAGCTACTTCAGTGATTGCAGACGGGCTTCTAAACGGAGTATCGTCGATAATTGGCCTACATAACTCGCCCGATTATCCTGTTGGGACGATTGGAGTCAAGGAAGGATTTTTAATGGCTAGTGTGGATGATTTTACCGTTACAATTAAAGGAAAAGGCGGACATGCTGCCATGCCTGAAAAAACAATCGATCCTATTATCATCGGTACAGCCGTTGTGAGTCAGTTGCAGTCCATAATTAGCCGTTTCATTCCTGCTAAAGAATCTGCCGTTCTAAGCATCGGTTCTTTCCAAGCTGGAGCAACAAATAATGTAATTCCAGATAAAGCAGTATTAAAGGGCACAGTTAGAACTTCCAACGAAAACGTTCGGCAAAAAGTATACGAGTTATTTCAACAAATCGTAACGAATACAGTCAAATCGATGGGTGGCGAAGTTGAAATCGATTATAAATTCCTAATCCCTGCGGTTATTAACGATAAAAACGTAACAGAGGTAGTACGTTCTGCAGCCATCAATGTCGTCGGTCATGAAAACACGGTCACGCTTGAACCTACCATGGTCGGAGAGGATTTTGCATATTACCAAAAAGAAATCCCTGGCTGTTTTGTTTGGGTCGGATCGAGAAATGAAGAAAAAGGAATCGTCAATGGCTGGCATCACCCTAAATTTATGGTAGATGAAGACGCCATTAAAATTGGCGTAAAATGGATGGTCCAATCTGCATTCCAACTTTTAGGTAGGAACTGTTCTTCTCATTGAACATTTGTACGCAATTAAAAGAGTCAGATGAATAGATTAATAATCTATTCATCTGACTCTCTTTTATATTATTGGCTCCGCTATATTTGCCTATTGATTTACGTCGGTACACTGTGCGGTATAACTAGTTTATTAATATGCTAAACTAAATAAACCTTTTATATGTGATAAGTAACGGACATTACTTGCTTCCTTCATTAACGAGGCAGGCAATCCTTTGATTTGTGTTTGGTTTCCGCCAATCATACCAACGGCATCTTTACGTCCTAAACTACCTAACGTTCCAGAAAAAACAGGTTCAAACGGCGCCATAGCTCCACCTTTTATGTGGGCAAATAAATTAAATCCAATATTTTCACCCATTTGCCAGGATAACTGTGCGGTCGGAGGATATGGACAGTCATCTGGTCCCATTACAATAGCACAATCGCCAGCAAAGAAAACATCCTTGTAAGCGGCTGATTGCAAATACTCATTTACAGGTACACGTCCACGATTCACTTCAAGACCTGAATTGGCAACCACATCATTTCCTTGAACACCGCCTGTCCAAACAAGCGTATTGGTTTCAATTCTTCGCCCACTTTTTAATTCAACCGAAGCTGGGTCTACGTTCGTAACCGGAAACCCAAATGTAAATTGAACACCTCGTGATTCTAAACTTGATTGCGCACGTTTAATGAGTGCATCAGGAAAACCTTTTAAAATACTATGGCCTGCTTCAACACAAATTAAAGTGACGTCCTTTCGATTAACTCGGTATTTTTTACATAACTGTGGCATCAAATCAGCAAACTCTCCGATTAATTCAATTCCGGTTAAACCTCCACCACCTACTACAAACGTTGCATCGGCTTTATTTCCAGTTCGGCTGTAGTTCTCAATGCATTTTTCTATATGTGCATGTAAGTGCTTCGCATCATCAACTGATTTCAACTTAAAACTATGTTCTTCAAGTCCTGGAATACCAAAGAAAGCAGTTTGACTACCAAGTGCAACAACTAATAAATCATAATGAAGGTTGTCGTTTTTTTCTAAAGAGATTTCTTTATCTTCAAAATGAATGCTATCTACTGTATCAATAATAAAATCAATATTCTTACCACGAAATAATTTTTCCAGCGGTAACGCCACTGCTTTTTCGGATAAATTTCCTGCTGCCAAGCGATGTAATTCTGTTATAATTTGATGTGTTGGAAAACGATTAACCACCGTAATACGCGCATCACTTTGAGACAAATGTTTCCTTGCTGTTAAAGCTGATAGTAAGCCACCATAGCCTCCGCCTAATATTACAATATGTTTTGTCATACTATTAACCCCTTTACCTGCCACTAAATTATTGGGCATTCCCTTTTGCTTGTTTTTCAGATGTTATATCCAAATAGGCTTGAACAAAACGGAACATCTTTTGCACTTGTGGGTCTTTTAACATTTTAAGCAAACCAAAAAGACCAATTGTTTTTTGGTCGTTAGCTTGTGCACGATCTTTTGCCTCGATTGCTGTTGCAGCCATTCCTTTGACTGTACTTTCAACTGGCTCAATAAACTCTTTCATTCCTCCCATTAAATCCTCATACAACACGCGATCTGTAGTTAACGATTGAATTAAGTCGTACGATTTATTTAACGCCGTTGTCATTTCTACTATTTTGGGTAGATTTTCAATAAGTGTTGTAAGTGATTCTTGAACTTCCGGTTTTGAGAGTTGATCAAATAGTTCCGTTTTTACTTGATCATTTTCAGATGATTTGTTCTGAAATCCATTATTAAACATTTCTTCTATCGTTGTTTCTCGTTCTCTAAGTAAAGTTGCTGGCATTATTTCGTTCCTCCTAGTCCATGAATTCTGGTACTTATTCTGCTATTCCAGATCTTCCGATATTATCTAGGAATAACGCTGCGATCTCTCTTTCAACTTTCAACAATGACTAACGAAACACAGGGCAGTTTCATCCCAAACAAAAATAAAACATTAACTAGTAGTATCTAATGTTTAAGAAATACGAAACTATTAATATTCCTTACCGTAACGAGCTATTGTTTAGTTCTCGAAAGAAAAATAAACGTTATTTTCATTTGTAACAATTTCTCCATTGACATATCCTTTTCTATTGCACACATTCAATCTATCATATTTCCATATAATTTCAAAACCATCATGTAAGCGGGAACATACATACTTTTCTTTAGAAATCTTCCTTATTCGTTATTTTACTATAAAACATCACTATATTTTTACTATTTTAAAAGTGAATATATTATTTTAATAAACTTATAATTGCTTATCCTAGTATTTTCAACTCTTTTATTTTCATAAAAGTATGAATAATTATATAGTTTTTGTAAACTATCTTGTAACCCCCCTATTAGCTTCTTGGATGCAATTTTCACCAGAAAAGACTGTGGCATACCCCTTTATATACACTGGGTGACAGAGACTCAGGACTTATTCCTCATTTACTTTGTTAATGTTCTTTTGTATCTTGTCGTTAAATAAAATATAAAATAGTTGTTAGTTTGACAATTCACATGTATAAGTTGGAGTTCAATTATTGTTCACAAAGTTTTCACTACAAAGTAGGTCGAATATATGATATAATAAATATAAAATTCAAAAGATTCATTAAATTCACAAAACTCAAGGAGGTAATTTATGTATCAAATTAAAGAAAAAGAAAGAATTTTCATTTATACTGGCCCTGATGGTTCTGGAAGAAAAACTCTAGGAAAAATGGTCGCAACTGCCTTCGATATGGAAACCGTTCTCTCGTATACCACTCGTCCCCCACGCCATTATGAAATCAACGGAGAAGACTATCACTTTGTTTCTAAAGAAACTTTTCTAAAAATGCAGGAACAGGGCGAATTCCTTGAAAGTGTTGAAATTGATGGAAATCATTACGGAATTCGTGAAATTGATATTATAGAAACCTTTAAAGAACATAATTTAGTTTATATGGCTCTTAATCCTGAAGGAGCTGAAAAATTAAAACAAATGTATGGTGAAAAGGTAGTTCGCATTTTTATTTATGCCAACCGCGAAACAGTCATCGAGAGACAAAAGAAACGCCAAGATGGTGAGTCAGAGATCCAGCGCCATATGTCTCATTATGATGAAACAATGAATTATAAAAATCAATGTGAGCATATTTTTGAAAATTATGATTTGCCACAGGTTTCCTTTCAAATTAGCGAATTAATTGAATCGTATTTAGAAAGAAATTTGATTGAAACGGATTACTAAAGAGGGTTCGGTTTGTGGAGTTAAAGTGCATGGACAGACTTTACGATTACTAAAATAACATACAAATTAGAAGACCAAATCGTGTTGTTGATTTGGTCTCTTTATTCTTTTTAAATAAATATTAATTCTAGCGCAGCAGAAATTCAAAAAATAAACACCTATACACCCTCCCACAAAGAGATTATAGATGTGAAGTATGCCCCTTTCCCCGTTTCGCTTTATACTTATTACCTACCTTAATTATAAATGGTGTACCAATAATTGTTGGTAAAAACCAAAAAATTAGAACCGGAATTTCGTTTAATAACGGAACTCTGGGGCTGTTAACGACAATTGTAGCGGTTACGATTCCAATATAAGATCCAAGCATACCGCCAATATGGTTACTTAGCCAATTTTTCCACTTTATTTTTACAGCTAGATATCCAAGCAGAGCAAGTGCATAGGAAAAAACTCCAATATAGAAAAGATAAGCACTTTCCTCCCAATGAATAATCGACATCACGACAGTTGATAGGAACACAAGAACATATGACCAATGATAAATCTCACCCGAAACAGTATGTTTGCCTTTCTTTTTCTTAGCAGACATCGCAAAGATACCACTTATCAGACAGATGAAACCTGTTGCAATATGTGAAAATAAAACTAAATTAAACAAGTGATCCTCTCCTCAAATAGTTTATTTGGAGTCCGACCTACTACTCTCTACTCTCAGTTCTTTTATAATTAGAAGTACACCAATCCCATAAACAAGAAAAATTGCTAAAGGAACAAGTATAAATGCTTGGTTAACAAACCATCCTCCAAGGAAAAAAGAAGATAAACAGACACCTAAAGTAACAACTAAATAAGCGTTGCTTTTATAAATCCACATATAAGGCAGAAAGTGCGATCCTCCAAGCAATCCTATCGTGAAAGGCAGGTAGGCTGGTATATGTATATAAACGACGATAAAGACTGGAATAAAAAAAGCTTGTGCAAAAGCAACGATTCCTCCTAATGTACCTAACGGATTACCAGAAGATAGGATATTTACACCGAGAAACTTACTGATTAATAATCCTAATGGAAAAATTGCCGTTAGACCAAAAATCCACACTAATTGGACGGTTGCCATTGGAAATATAAATGGAAGTAATATAAATATAAAAAACACACAGGAACCCGATAGTAAAATAGGATATCCTTTTTTAGCTTCAAATACGATTTCAGTTCGCAAAGTTTCTAATGTTTTCATCATGAATACACCACTTTTTCTATTAATATGGCGCTACCTAATTACTATATCAACATTTCCCTTTATTTACCATTGTTTTTTTGGATAATTTGAACTAATTTCTCTAAAGATTGGTTTTCCTGATAAGTCCTCCATTTGTGCTAGATCTAAGAAAAAAGCTCTATATGCTCTTTTGGAAAAGGCACCTTCTTCATGCAATACTCATGGGATCACTTGATAACTGAGCGCTCCAATAAAATTTAAAATTCGGAGGCTTTGGTTACTCCTTTTTAATTTAGAAGTAACCTTTTCCCCCGATAATGTCGCTCTTGCTCATTTTAGTACTCTGAAAGATTCCCTCACATCCTTCGCAAACTGAACTGGATGGTCAATCTTCACAAAGTGAATGTACATCAATTTTGGATTGTCAAAAAGCCAATGATTATGGAAAGCTGTAATAAGTATTCCATGCTCGCGTAGTTTACTAGCTAAGGGATTAAATTCTTCCTCTAGAAGAACTGTTTCTCCACTACACAGTGCCCTGCCATCCGGTGTTAATGATTCAAACGCAAACATTTGTGGAATAGCGAGGAAGGATCGACTTGGTCTTCCCAAAATCCGAGGTCTTATTTCGTTCCGTGATCTCATCACCATGCAAACGCCATCTTCAAAGGTTTGGTCTCCACCTAGTATTCTATGAAATTCTTCACATAACTCTTCCGCTCTACTATTTACACGCTGTCTCCCTAATCCAAAACCACCAATATTTTTAGTAGTCAATACATCAAGCGCATCCTTTGTATTTCGAGCAAAATCAAGTGGTTCATCAATGGATTCAAAATGAATATACATCAAACGAGGATCATCAAATAACCAGTGATTGTGTACGGCGGTGACAAAAATATTATGTGACCTTAGAACAGAAATAAATGGATTTATTTCTTCTTGAAGAATCACAGTCTCCCCAAGGCATAACGCTTTACCTTGGCTGTCCAACTGTTCAAATGAAAATGCCTGAGGAACAAACATAAAAGATTCTGCTCTGCGTCTCAAAACAGTTGGGTGGATATTGGTCCGAGACCGAGTTGCTGTACAAACACCGTTAATAACAGCTGGCATTGCGTCTAAAATGTTAGCAAACTCCTGACAGAGCTTGCTTGGCTCCATACTACTCATTTCATTCATAATTGCGATTCCCCCATCTAAATAAATGTTCCATAATAGGCTATTCATGGTTAATTATTTTGACAGGGCTATTTTCCTATCGCTTTTCTAATGGATTGGCTATACGTGGATTTTTCTTCAAATTGTTTCTGCTATCCCTTCACCCGATGTTTGCATTTGCTTTTTAAAGCTACTTTTAGATAATCTCTTACAGTTAGATCACCTTATTAAAATAAATATCAAAATATTTTTAGAACCCATAAATAGAGGTACATATGAGTAGGACTCACGTGTACCTCTATTGGTTAAATTGAGATATTAATATTAAGCGTGTACTTCGCTAGTTTCAACGATATCATTAATTTTAAGGAATAAGTTTTGATTTCGATAAGAGAAATCATCTGTAATTTCAGTGCTGAACCAGTGTGGTATCTCAAACTTTTCAGCTTCTTTCTCTGAATCAAATTCAACCTTTACAATCGTTAGTCCCTCTAATTTTCCGAAATATTTATAGATCGTTAAATGATGACCGCAATAATCATAGAATAATCTCTTTTTGATAATTGGTTTTAAACTTATTAAATTATTGAATAATTGGATATAGGTATTTTCTTTAATTTCAGTTTCTGTTTTAATACGAGCCATCCCTTGACCTTTCTTGATTGAGAGATAATAAGTAACTTTGTGAGGTTCTGTCGTATAGTCCTCAATACTTCTAATTCTAACCTCTTCATCAACCCCAACAGCTATGTAGCGCTGTTCTACCAAATCAATCGCAACTAGATCTAAGTGTTCTAATAGATAGTCATTTTCGACAATAAACTTTCTATCAATCTTCTTCCCTGCTCCCATTAAAACTCACCTCAATTTTTATAACTTTATATTTGTATAGTTATTCTACCAGAAACAAATTTAGATGTACATAATTTTCTAATTATTCTAACATAAATTTTCATTCAATTTTTACTATTAACTCCGGGCTATTGATAGACCGATTGTTTTTTGATAAATACAAAAACCTAACTTTCAATTGCTATTTGTATAGCAGATGGAAGTTAGGTCTCATGAACACGAATTAATTGAAGTTGGAACGTTATAAGAAATATAAACGGCACTGTAGTATTTAGTATGAGTATCTATCATACTAAGCTACTTAAACTTATCCCCGCTGCCTATTAACTCTCAATTTTTTAATGAAATATGGTTTTCTGAACGAGAATTACTCGTAGAAACTGCTAAAGTTATGGATGCAAAATGTTCCCAACAAGGTTGGGTCATCGTCCTCTATTGAAGACCTTTCTCACTGTTCCTTGCTTTGTTCTTCTTCCGCTAAAAGAAGAACTTTTTTTCGCTACATGTCTACTTTGTTAATTTAATTTAACTACAGAAAAGCACCACCAAATTTTTAGACTGTGTACTAAATTTGGTGGTGCAATTTTAAATTCTATATTCAATTATTGTGCTGAACTAAAATGTTTCTCTAGCTTTCGAATAATTTCATCATTTTCAGCTTCAACTACTTCGAGATGTTGTGGTTTTTCGAACAGTTCGTTAATTTGTTCAGGGAATGTTTGCTCAATATTACAACGTTCAATCGATTCATTAAATTTTGCTGGATGAGCAGTTGCAAGTGTCACAGTCACCTCATTTGAATCGGTAGTGTGTTCGTATGCTGCAACCCCACAAGAAGTATGTGGATCAAGTAAATAATTCGTTTCGGCATAATACTTGCTAATTGTTTGCAGGCACTCCTCACCCTGTACGCCATATGCAGCAAAATCGGCTTGTACCTGACGCAACTGCTCCTCATTTACTACAATTTTTCCTTCGGATTTAAATTGGTCCATTAAATTAGTAACTGAACTTGAATCTTCTTTTAGCAAGTAGTATAGATAACGCTCGAAATTGCTGGCAACTTGAATATCCATAGAAGGACTAAATGTGCTACGGAATTCACCTGGCTCATACACACCATCGTTGATAAAACGTTCTAAAATATTGTTTTCGTTCGTTGCAACAATCAGTTTACCAACAGGAAGACCCATTCTCTTTGCCAAATAACCCGCAAAAATGTCCCCGAAGTTCCCAGTTGGCACACTAAAGTTAAGACTTTCTATATTTTTCTCTTTTGCCACTTGGAAATACGCATAGAAATAATAAACGATTTGCGCTAGGATGCGAGCAAAGTTGATCGAATTGATAGCACGCAAATGATATTTTTCTTTAAAATCCAAATCTGCAAATATTTCTTTTATCATTCTTTGACCATCGTCAAAAGTTCCTTTAATCGCTAAATTTAGAACAGTTGGATCATCCACAGTCGTCATTTGCAGCTCTTGTACCTTACTTACTTTTCCATGTGGATGCAATATACAAATGCGAATTCCTTCTTTTCCTCTTACACCCTCAATAGCCGATGCACCTGTATCCCCAGACGTAGCCCCAAGGATATTAATGGTAACACCTGTCTTCTTTGCAATATAAGAATATAAATTCCCTAAAAATTGCAGCGCTACATCTTTAAAAGCAAAAGTTGGTCCATGGAACAATTCGAGAACATACATATTATCCTTAACTTTTTGGACAGGTGTCACTTCAGGATGACGGAAAGTCCCATAGCTTTTCTCAATTAATCCCTTGAGTTCATTCTCTGGGATTTCCCCATCTACATATTGAGAAATAATTTCATATGCTAATTCTTGATATGATAACTTGGACATCGAATCCAGCTTTTCATCCGAAAATTGTGGAATTTGTTTTGGAACTAATAGTCCACCATCCGTTGCCAAGCCCATCAAAACTGTATCAATAAAACCAATTTCATTTACATTACCGCGTGTACTAATATATTTCATAACAGCCTCCAAGAAATAAATAATATCTTTATCTTTGCCCAGATTTAGCCGTGAGTCAATATGTATTTGAAATAATTCGACATTTTTTTAAAAAAATAATCGAAACTGTGGCCCTATTTTCTGGTAAATCGCTTTAACTAACTACGTGCTAAGAAAAATGACCAAACTCACTAAGAATTTGGTCGAACCATTTTTTTATAGGATTAGCATTGGAAATCTTAGTTCATAAATGGTTTCAACCACTTTTACTTTGGTTTATTCGCGTTTATATTTTAATTAGGCATTTGTGTTAATTTTCCTCTTCAAGGTAACTGTTCCTTAAGGCCATTTATTTTGCTTTTTCGGGTAATTGGGTTTCGATTTTATTGAGCAACTCCATAAACTTGTCTATTCTCTCATTTCTATTGCTATTAAAAGATGTTAAAGTTCCCTTTGGATTAATCGCTAGATCAGTAACCCCTTGGTACACACTATACAACTCACTTAATGTTTCATAAGCTTTTTGATAGTCTTCAGGTGGATTTTGAAGTTTCTTCATCAGATCGGCAACATTATCTTGTGACGTTTCAATACTTTCTATTGTTTTTTTTGTATTCTCATCAGCAAAAAGACGTGCTAAGGAGACATTGAAATCATCTTCAAAATAACCATATTTTTTTGTATATTGGTCAGTTTTAAAATCTTCTTCTTCATATATTGTGTTAACCCAAACTTTTGCTGTCAAATTCAGCAAACTCTCAGCCTGTGCACCACTTGCTACCATTTCAATTAATAAAAGATCAACATTTTCGGCATATTCAGCCGCTATTTTTTCGGATTGTTGTTTACTGTAAACCGAGTAACCAACCCCAAGCAATAGTCCCACCACTAAAAGGCTTATAATTAATGTAAGTAATTTCTTCTTTTTGCGTTTCTCCATCTTCAAATTTACAGATGTTAGTTCAACTTTTTGAGTACTCTCCTGTTCCCCATCCAATGGATAGCCACAATGAGGACAACTTTTTACCTTATCAGAAATCTCTCTAGAACATTCAGGACATGAAATTAATGCCACTACAATCACCCTTCGAATGTTTGATTCCTTTTATTATCACCACTATTCTCATAAATATTTTAAGAACACAAATTTTCTGAAGCACCTAGGCAAGGTCAAAGGGACAGGTCAATTGGTCTTATCAAAATAAAAATTAAACCACCTTACCTGTCCCCTTGGCCTATGAATAATTATTATTAATTTAGACAAATTAAAATAGAATTGAATGCTTATAAAAGAAAGTAGGATTTTAATTATGGAAAATGATCATTTATGCAATAGCACAATCTTTCCATTGGGACATAAAGTTGAAACAGACTTTAGCGGTGATGCATACATACATATGGTGTTCTCAGATCCAACTCCACTTAATACATCTATTAGAAATGTGACATTTGCTCCAAGAGCTCGCACTAACTGGCACTCCCATAAAATAGGGCAAGTTTTGTTAATTACAGGTGGTGAGGGATGGTATCAAGAAGAAGGAAAAACAGCACAATTCATCAAAACTGGTGATGTGGTGAATATTCCACCGAATATAAAACATTGGCATGGTGCAACAAAAGACAGTTGGTTTGTACATTTAGCACTCACACCTGGGGAAACAGAATGGTTAGAGCCTGTTGATGAAGAATGGTTTAATTCATTGTAAAAAGCATCGAGTCATCTGATTCGATCTGTTTGTTCATTTGTTACTACGGAAGAAATAATTTTTAATACAAGAGGACAACAGGTATCACTTATATTAAGAGTAAATAAACCTTAATCCCAAAAATAATAGAAAAAAGTTAAAATAGTTTCATGGCGATAAAAAAATAAAACCGCCTTTATTTGGCGGATACATTTTCAATACTATATATTTCTTTTAATTTATCGGTCAAGAAATTACATAAAACCGTAATCTCTCTTTGTAAATCAGCAGGTTTGCGAAAAGTATCAACATTAGCAATTTCATGTATTTTTTTCGAAACTAGATTATACAAAACCTTTTCTTCCTCCTTTGCTTCTCTAAACTCAACCTCTAGGTTACTTCGAGTTACTTTACTTTCATAGAAATAACTTTCATGTTTCTCCAACAAGTATTCCTCCTATCATTTATGGCTCTTGTTTAAAGTTTATTCATAGAAAATAAAGTAGATTCCTAAAAGTTAAAAGTTATTTTAATCATAAAAATAGCGCTAGACTTCAGGGTCACTATATGAGTAGGCTAGTCAGTAAAACTTTAGTAGATCAATTGAAACGAGTTACTAATACATAAAGCACAGCCCATAAACGCCCAATTGCTTCAATGGCCTTTCGGTCATAGCATTAACTACTAACAATCAGTAGAGGATGCCCCAACACTGATCGAGTTTCACTTTATCAGCTATTTCCTTTTATCTTTTTCAAACCAGCCAAACGCAATTTCTGCCTGTATGATTTCATTATTTGGTGAAACTAAAAAAATTATAAATGACCCTCCTGGTGGAAAGATAAATTTCCCATCTTCATCACTGGCTAAGGTACTTTGCGGTGGGACAATCCGCCTGAATGCCATCACCCCTTTTCTTGGAAATCCTTCAACAAATTCAGCATATGTGATTTTTACTTCGGGCTTCGGCAGCGGTGAAAGGGCTGTGTTTGCAGGCGTCACATTTTTCGAAATCATTGGTTTGCCAGGAGGAATGGGATTAAACCAAATTTCAGCTTCAAAAGGTTGATCGGAATGATTGGTGATGGTAAACGCATTTACAAATAAATTGACATCAGATTTAAACGGGTTAACTAAGCCTCCCCACGCATTTTTTCCTTTTCCAAAACGAATGTGTTCCGTTTGTCCTACAAAATATCTCCCCTGTAAAGATTGATACAAGGGGTTAGGTATGTTAACGGCTTTATTCAATCGGTCATTATTAAACAATGGCATAAGAATACTTCACTCCTTTCTATATTTTATGAAATTTGATAGTGAAAGTTTGGACAAAAATATTAAAAAACAATTATGTACTGCTAACAATTCTAAAATTTTGTATTAAGAGCCTTCCCTAAAAAAGTTGATTCCTAGATAAAAATAAGGAAACCAACTTTTTCACTTGACTTAATTCAACTACATTGACCTAACAAGGTTTAAATTAAATCTTTGTTTCTATAATAAATGCAACTATTTACTTTCTAAAGCTTTTAGAAGATACAGGGCGTTTGTATCTATACTCAAGATGGAATGCACTAGGCGTTGTCGTCAGGTGTGCAAATCACTGTGCAATTCCCCGCATCGTCACAAACAATATCACAATGAATGACTCTTAAATCATCACCAAAGCAGACTATTGAGCAAATAGGGCCCACACAAACTAATTGGCAATTGTCTGGGATGTCTCTGATAGGTATTATTTTTACCTTAGAGAGTGAACTAGGGTGTACTATTGGATTGAAAATTTGATTGGAACAACAGCACTTCTCTTTCTCTTTTTTCTTCTTTGACATATTCCATTCACCTCCTTCATAACAAGATATTCATGAAGGGGACAGGGGTATGGTTGTTTATCAAGGTATGAAAGAAATTGGGATACTAAATAGTTATCAAACTCCCCTGTATGGATTGATAATTTTAATTATTTAAAAGATAATTTTTTCAGAGCTCTCACGTTCTTTCATTCTCTCCAACTTTTAATTTCCACTAGGCAGATCAACCTTTGAGGAAAGACGATTCACGAAAAGATCCTCAAACTCCCACTGCTGCGCTATACATAATTTGAAATTTGTTCTACAACAAAAAATAAAAAAGTTTATCCAACTTTTAAAAACAAAAAGACTATTTCCCCTCTTGCTGGAAATAGCCTAAAAAAGTTTACTCTTCAACATCAAAATGACCTCGTAAATACCGTTCCATATATGGATCAAATTTACGGTTTTTCTTTGTGCCGATTATGCGTAAGCATTGAAATCATGATTCGTTTTGTTTATCTATTGTTTAACGTACACGTACTCAGTTCATCCTAAATAGTTATTACAGCTTTGGAAAACACTTTGATAGGATATTGAAATCATCTTAAAATATCCTATTCCATGCATATGGATGTTTAATCTACCTCTCTAACTAAGTTCAGCACTCCCGTTATTGCTTCTTCTATAGCCTCTTCTTTTGTGTCTCCGAATCCATTTTGACAATACCATTCTGCTCTTTCTGCAGTGGCAACAGCATGCCAATGTTTCCCATTTTGAAAGATATCTATTAGGATACCACATGTTGGATCGTCGTAATGCAATCGTTCTGTTTGTCTAAGCAAATTAAAATCTATTTTCACTTTTCTATCTCCTTCAGATACCTTAATATTAAGGAATATTTTTCTACTTATGATTAGAATTTATTCACCCTGTTCGATTATATTTGCAGATAACCTAAGCACATATCTCCTGATAATAACCCAATAAAAAAATCCCGTTAGAATTAGAATCAATTCAAACGGGATTTCAAGTGAGCAAAGCTTTTAGCCAATATAGCTGTTACCTGTAACTGGAGCATTTGTTCTCAAATGATAGGCGTATCACCTAAACACTATTTGATGATCCATACCATCTATGATTTTAAACTCCCTTTCTTAAAATCAATATAAAACGAACGTGCAACTGTCAATAAAGTCAAAATAAATAAGATCAAACTAATAGGACGCTTAAAAAACACTGTGAAGTCCATAGCATTTATTTGAGCTACTCGAATCAATTCAGTATTTAACATATCTCCCAACAATAAACCTAGGACTAGCGCTATAATAGGATAATCAAATTTTTTAAGAAAATAGCCAATAATACCAAGAAGAATAACTAGCCATACATCAAAAAGTGTAAACCTGTTAGCATAAGCTCCGATCAAACAAAGGATAACTAAACAAGGTGCAATAATTTTGGCAGGAATTAAAACAAGCCTAAAACTGACAAATATAATCACTAAACCTATAAGAAGCAACAAAAACATTTGTACAAATTCTACTGCAATAATTCCATAAATAAAGTCTTTATGATCTCTTATCATTTTTGGACCTGCCATTATCCCTTGCAGCGTGAGAGCAGCCAGCATCATTGCTGTTGCCGCACTACCAGGAATTCCAAGACAAATGGCTGTACCTAAAGATCCACCCTCCGAGGCATTGTTTGCGCTTTCAGAAGCAATCAAACCTTCTTTCGCCCCTTTGCCAAATAACTCCGGTTCTTTTGATGCTCGTTTTGCCTCACCATACGAAATTAAGGAAGCAACAGACGCTCCTGCTGCCGGAATCATCCCTACAAATACACCTATTAAAGCTGACCTGATCACTGTAAATGGATGTTTGATTACAATTTTAAAGGCAGCGATGAACTCTTTAAAAAAACTTTTCCTTAGTAGTTGCTTTATGTCAGTATTTGAAGTTATATAATTTTTTTCGATAAGAGAAAAAACTTCCGGAAAAGCAAACAATGCTATTAATGCTGGAATTAAAGGGATGCCTTCAAGTAAATAGACTTGGCCATAAGTCCCAACGGTAAAGCCTGTTGGAGAAACCCCAATATTTGCTAATACTATTCCAACACTTCCGATAAAAAACGTCTTCCCTATGCTTTCCTTACTAATCGTCGCAATGATTGCTAATGCGAAAAAGGCGATCATGAACAATTCTGCTGACCCTAAACTATAAGCAACTTTAGATAATAACTCTAGAAACAAAAACAGCATAATAATCCCTATAATTCCACCAAGAACGGATGATATCAAACCTACGTTTAAAGCCAAAAGACCTTTTCCCTGTTGATTCATTGGGTAGCCTTCAAGTGCAGTAAATGCAGAGCCTGGGGTTCCAGGTGTATTAATTAATGTAGCTGTAATAGAACCACCATACAGCCCGCCAGTATATATTCCCAACATTAATACCATCACTGAAAGGGCATCCATATGGTAACTCATAGGTAACATTAATGCTATACCAATAGTGGCACTTAGTCCTGGGATCATACCTAGAACAATACCTAATATTACACCTAAGATCGACAAGAATAGGATACTCCAGGTGGAAACCATATTAATACCATCAAAAAGTGCCGGCCAATCAACCATTATTTATCCCTCCTTCTTTAAACAAGTGTATGTTCGGCGGTTAATATGAACAGAGTTTATAACTCTCCTACCCAACAATCATATTTACAATGCCCATAGTATTCCTGATGGAAGTTTTAAACTTAATAATTCTACAAATATCAAGTGTAAAAAAAGAGCAAAACAAATGGGGGTTAGTATACATATCTTCCAATTTGAATATTTCAAATGTAAAAACGAAAAAACAAGGAATAAAACAGTTGAAAGCACAAAGCCAAATACATATAAAGCTCCGACATATAAAACTATATAGGTGAATAAAACAAGCTGTGACCTTGAAAAAATAATTTTATCATTGTGAGAGTCATCCTTCTTAACTCTTTGAAGTTTGTATTCTTCGATTAATATAAAAACAAAAGAAACCGAAGCAATAATTAGCATTACTTTTATTAACAATATATCGTATGGATTAGGTGCAGCTTTAACTTCCAGATAATGTTTAAAAATAAAGACATACAGTAAAAGTGGTAAAATGGTTCGCTTTAGTAACCGAAAATAATTCAATCTAGACCCCTCACCTTGCATATAATTAAGAATCTCTAAAAGAAAGAGTCTTTCATCTAATAATCTGTAATCCCAATACTTAAAAGGGGATTAAACAATAGTTTTTCTTTTCATTTAATCCCCTAAATTTTCTTGTTAATTTTGGTTATACTTAAAACTTTATTGTAATGTTTGGATTACTTACTTTGCTTTCTCACTATAACGCAGTACCAATTCATCCATTTCTTTCGTTACTTTTAAAGATTCATCCGGTCCTAACCATCTTGTCGCAACATCTTCACCCGATTCTTCTAAATGAGCTTTATATTCCTCGTCATTAAGCATGTTTTGATAGGCATCCAATAACTTTTCCCAACGGTCAGGGTATTTTTCCTGAAAACTACTATGAACAGCCAGCATTCTCGTTGATGCTAAATTTGCATTTAATTCCACACCAAAAGGTTTTAATGTGTCATTTATTAATGGAACTTCAGGCCACAGTTCGAAAGACTCTTTGGAATAGATAGCTAACATCTTTAAATCTTCCTCAAACGAATAATCTCCAATTGAGTGACCGAAACCAACAGCAACATCTCCACCAGCAACTGCTAGTCTAAATTCTGATCCGCCATCAAATGCTACATAACGTGGCTCCAAACCTAAAGCATCCATAAAATTCTGAGCTGCAATCTGACTGGCTGCACCACTCAAATAGCCCACAGGAATTTCACCCGGTCTTGCTTTCATGTCATTGATCAATTCTTCCAATGTATTCCATGGCGAGTCTTTAGGAGTTATGATAGATACTGGGTCAGTCTGATGGATATTAATATAAGAGAAATCATCAATTGTGTATTTAGCACCATGATTAATATAACGATCTGATAAAACAGTTTGCCATGTAGCTAGCAGTGTGCTGCCATCATCAGGCCTGTTACTGACATATTCCATCATTCCTGGAATACTCAATCCTCCTCCTATATTCTCAACTACAACCGGAACACCTAGATGTTTTGGTAGATAGTTTGTTATACCTCTTGCCATTACATCAACACCACCACCAGGATCCAATGGAACTAGAATCGTAACAGGCTCTGTAGGCCATTCTGACTCACCTTTAACTTCTGTACCTGGATCTGGAGTTTCTTTTACCGGTTCAGAAGTAGTTTCTACTTCTTTAGATGTACATCCCAACAGAATAGCGGTTGTTAAAAACGTTATTAAAAATAGTAAACCTATGCGTAGGAACCTACTTTTTATCATTTTTTATGCCCCCTTACTTTTTTATGGAAAAAAACTTTTGACCAAGCCCAAACTAATTTAAGTCATCCTATTACTACATGATAGCGCTTACAGCAATCTTTTATTATTCTTCTAGTTTGTAAATATAGATTCTTAACTACGATATCTATGATCGCTGTCAATGCTAAACAGTTAGCTTTTCTTTAGTATTCTAGTAGGAAAAACTATCTATATATTAAATTACTCCAGACTCACGTAAATATTCCAATTCTTCACTAGTTAACGCCAACATTTCTTCATATATTTCTTTATTATGTTCTCCTAGCAAAGGTGCAGGCTTAATAGGAACATTTGATTCTGATAATCTTATTGAATTCCCTGGCATTACTACCTTACCACGGACGGGATGATTGATCTCTACCATTGTTCCCCGCTCTCGTAGGTATAGATCATTGGTAATATCCTTCGTATCAAGGATTGCACCTGCTGGTACACCATGAGCTCCTAGTATTTCCATTGCTTCATATTTTGTATATTGACTCGTCCATTCACTAATAAGCTTGTCAAGTTCATGACGATGTTCGTATCGAGATTCAGGAGTTTTATAACGTGAATCCGATAATAAATCTAATCGGTCGAGTGCTTTTAATAAACGTTCCCATTGTGAACTACTTGGCACTCGGGAGACATAAACATAGACATAATCATTTTTTCCAAAAGGCTTACATGGATATAAATTAGATGGAGCAGTTAAACCCAGACGATTACCATTGCCCCCACGTGTCGTAGCTTTGCCAGTAACGAGCTGACGCCCCCAAGCAGAGCGGCAGAAATTAATCATCACATCTTGCATGGCTATTTCAATTCTTTGGCCAATACCAGTCTTATCCCGCTGACGAAGTGCTGCTAAAATACCAATCGTACAATGATAACCAGCACCGCTATCAGATGCAGCAAATCCTGGACGCATCGGGAGCCCATCTGGTTCGCCTGTTAGACTCATCGAGGCACCAACGGCTTGTGCTATAGGGTCAAATGCAGGTAAATTAGCATACGGTCCGTCTTTTCCAAACCCTTTTATCTGGGCATAAATAATTTGTGGGTTGATGTTTTTTAACGTTTCATAATCCAATCCAAGACGTTCTATTACGCCTGGACCATAGTTTTCGACAAATACATCAGCTTTTTCCGCCATTTTTTTTACAAGTTCTTTTCCTTCGTCCGTTTTTAGATTGACCGTCACTGATTTTTTGTTTGAATTAAGCAAAAGAAAGCCATATGCATCTTCATCCTCTTTATCCCTTGAAACCCACCTCCCCTGTTCACCTGTAACGGGAGGTTCTAATTTAATTACAGTAGCACCAAGCCAAGCTAGTGTCTGTGTACAAACTGTTCCAGCTTCAAATTGTGTTAAATCTAGTACAACCACCCCATCTAGCGCTGTTTCATTCATTGCGGTTTCACTCCTAACTCATTTTCAAAAAATTCTTCAATCCTTCCGATGATCGAATCTTCATCCCATTTGCGAGCATCTACGGCATCGGCACGCAATTCTAGTATTGGAATCCCTGCATCTTCGAATGCTTTCCGAATGAAATATGTGCCCCCCGAGCCCATGTGGCCTTCTGTAACCATATGGACAACCGCATCTACATTATTTTTCTTCGCTTGATCAAGATACCATTCACTATTCCATGGTGGCATATGCAATAAATCTTCCATTCCTGCAAATCGACTAGCTAGTGCACGCAACGGGTCTCCGCCATACCTAGCATATCCGTCAGCAGCTATAGCTAAATATATCGCCCAAATAAATACAGCACCATATTGTTTTTCAAAATGTTGAAAAAGTCCCATATTGTACCATAAAGCGCGTCCTACCCACATGATTCGCAAGCGCTCATTTTTTATAACAGAATCACCATTTTCAACTCGGGCCTTGATTTCTTCATACAGTTTACGCGCATTATCAACAGCCCATTGAGTCCCTCTATGCCACTGCGGGATCATAACTGCTGGTATCGTATCTGTAATACTAACAGGTGAAGGTGAAGTTCCTGCAATTAAATCACGACTTTTTTTGTTATAAGCTGCTTGTTCGTTTACAAGTTTCATAATTTCTCGAAATTTTGTTTCACTAAAAGTCTTGCCTGTATGTTCTTCTAGAAATCGAATAAGACCTTTATACTCTTCTACCATTAAATCAAGTCGATGCGAATCAAAAAGCTCATCCCAATCGTGGGGCATTTTTTCCCACCAATTTTCTGGAATTGTAGAAGTCACTGTACTTTCTAAAAGAAATAATGGTATATCTCCATATTGTTTAGACATTAACTCAAATATTTTAGCTTGCGAATCACATGAATAGCGCGTCACTAATAACGTTGGTTTTGGCAGTCCCCCCCATGGTCCTTTTTCCGGTTCCAACGAAGATGCTAAGGAAAGAGAACAATATTGACAAAGGTCTTGACGATACCCTTTTTCATTTAGTAATCCAAAATAATAAGATGACATCTGCTTAGCAGAACATATTGAGGACCACCATTGATTTACCACATACGGAATATCCATTGCTCGAAATATTTCTTGAGGAACTTGTGCTGTAACAAATGCGAATGGTTCACCTTGTGCTACTCTTTCCTTCATATCCATAAACCATTTTTTATGGTAGCGGTTAGCTTCTGCAGCTAAACTCAATCGTTTCTCTTGATGTTTTGCAATAACATCTGGTTTCTTCCGATGAAGGTCATTTGACGTTTGGTTTTCCAATTTAAATCGCCTCCTTTAGTTTTTAATCTATTGAATGAATAAAAGTAGTGATGATAGATTGTAGCTTATCTTTATTTTCAAGTTTATAATTTTGACGATCCAAAAGCAGAACCTTTATCCCTAGATTTTCTAGAGCCTTACGCTGTTCTGGATAATCCCAAGACGGTGCATCATCGTCATTATGAATAAAAAAGATGACTCCTTGTGCTCCGCAATGCTGAACTTCATTAACCAATGCATCTACCCTAACAGAAACGGTAGATTGTCTTGTGCTCGGAATCCGGAAATGATATCTATCGGTAATGGTATCTATAGGATCAACTGTTAAGTCTAGTTTACCTTCGTATAATCTACTGCCTAAATCATGATCTTCACCAACGATAATTGCTCCGGAGGATTCGACTAGTTCGTAAAATTCTGTATGATCATGCGTGCTTCCAGTAACAAACAAACGTACTCCCGATAACTTAGGAAACTTTTCATCTCTTAAGAATGACCTTAATAATCGATTATGTTCATCTTTTGGTATACATAAGGAAACACTAGAAATGATTAAAGCCTGAACCCCACTCACGCACGGCTCTTTTGCTATTCGTAAATCATTTAATTTAGACAGAAGTTCACGATTTTCATTACATGTTATCAAAGCCTTTCTAATAGATTCATCAGTAATCTTCTTCCCAGCCCAACTTTCAACTTTTTGTCGAAATTCGCGTGCTCGGTCACGATTGTATAAAGCGCTAGTCCGATTCATCGAATGAAGAAAATCAAAATAATATAGCTCTGGAATCTTCATTTCGGGCTCTACTTTGCGAATTGAACGTAAATAGTAAAAGGCACGTGTAATTGAATCCGCTGAACTAGAGATAACAAGGTAATCAAGATACGAATAAGACCCGTTGATAATCCTTTCAAATTGGGCTCTTACAAGTGGTGTGGATCCGGTTTCCAAATAACGATTTGCATGATTCATGTCTCCATTCGGATCCCCAAATATATATATAGGTATCATGTCAGCAGCTATTAAAATTTCTTCAGGTACATCGTTACCAAGAATACCTACTATTTTTTTTCCTTCTTTCTTCAATTCTAGTGCTCTTTGATCACGCTCAGCATATATCTGCTCCAAATATTCTAAACTAGTCATTGAGTCAGAATAGTTGTTTACCATATTCAATTCCCCCTTATTAAGTAGAGTTAGTTTTGTTAAAAGGAGTACTAACATGCCCACTACTAATTATCTTCAAGCCCTGATGTTAAGTACAAAGTATTAAAGGCAAGGAACTAACCCCAAAACGCGGATAGCCAGTACGAACCACATTGCCATTTAATTCAAAAGATTTTGTTCTGTGAAGCAGTTCCTCCAAGGCGACGCGTAGTTCTAGTCGTGCTAACGGTGCACCAAGACAATGGTGGATACCATGTCCAAATACAAGATGACGATTTGGTTTGCGGTCTATTATGCATTTATCTGCATTATCAAATACCTCTTCATCACGGTTTGCTGAACCCCAGACGAGAAAGACCTTTTCTCCCTTCTTTAACTTTTGACCATGTAAATCGAAGTCTTTAGTTATAGTCCGGGGCATTCTCTGAACAGGTGTCTCATATCGTAAAATTTCTTCTATGGCCATTGGTATTAAAGATGTGTTTTCACGTATCCGCTTTTGGTCATTTGGGTTTTGCGCTAAATAATTGATGATTATTCCTAATGAACTAGTTGTTGAGTCATGTCCAGCAGTTAATAGCAAATGAAGAATACCAGCAACACTTTTAACACTTATATCTTGGTTATCAATTTGACTTTGTAATAACTTACTAATCATATCTTTTTGAGGATCTAATGGTGAGGTTTTACGACCTGCAACTGCCTTATGACAGTATAGTTTCAACGACTCCACTGTAGCTGCATATTTTTCAGGATTTTTTCCATATGAGGAGTGATAAATATCCTCAGACAATTGACCTATTCTATAGCAATCTTGATCGGGAAGATGAAGAAAAGATAAAATAACACGAACTGGTAGAATATAATTAAAATCTTTAGCCATATCCATCTCTTTTTTAAAAATAAGTGGTTCAAGCATTTCAATAACTAAATTTCGGACAATGTGCTCCCATTCATCCATTACTCTTGAATTAAAAAATGGCTGCAATATTTTTCGATAAGCCGTATGAAAAGGCGGGTCTGCCTCTAAAGGATAACGAGGTAAATCTCGATTTCTAGATTCCCCATTAGAGAAAGTTTCTATATCAAGAGTCGCTTTTACAATGTCCTCATATTTGAAAAACCCCCATGCTCCGCCTACTTGGTCGGTATGAGCCACAGGGCATTCCGCCCGTAATATCCCATACACTTCATCAGGATTCTTAATCATAATAGGTCTAAAGGATTCCAGACAGTATTCTCCTTAGAGCAGTTTCCATCAACAATAGAATCTGAATCCAACTTCCTATTTTCTATGTCGCTCATTGAATGACTCTCCTTTTATTTCCTAAATACATTAGCACCCTCTTATTCTAGTTTAAATCCCTGTTCTTCAATGTATGTTGACATGTGCATTCGAATAGGATGTGATAGTTTATCAGTCATAATATCAGACCATTTATCATTTCTTTTCCCTCGAGTTCGCTCCATCATATATTTTTCTATTTGATTGTCATACTCAGAAATATACTTTTCAAAATGTTCGTCTTGATAGTAATCGTTATGTACAACCACTTCTAATGGCAATCTTGGTCGGATTATAGGTTGCTGAACTGGATAACCTAAACACATACCAAACAAAGGAAAGACTAATTCAGGTATGTTTAATAACTTAGTAACCTCTCTGATACGATTCCGTACCCCTCCGACAAATACTACTCCTAGCCCTGCAGATTCTGCTGCAATTGCTGCATTTTGTGCAGCTAATGCAGTATCTACATTCGCCACAATAAAATTTTCCATGCTGTTAAGATAAGAGGGTTCTTTGGAATTTAATTCACACGTAATTTTCAAGCGATTTAAATCGGCACACCATACTAAATATATTGGACATTGCTCCACATGTTTTTGATTGCCAGTAAGGACAGACAACTCGGTCTTAAGCTCGGGATTTGTTACCGCAATCACACTATATGCCTGCATATTGGTTGAAGTCGAAGCCATCTGTGCTGAGTGAAAAATTTCATTCATTAGTTCCGGTGAGATCGGCTCATCAGTAAATTTTCTTATCGAACGATGATTTTGCAATAACCTAATGGTTTCATTCAATGTATTTCATCCCCTTTCTAATCAAATTCTTGACGACCATATTATAGACAGCGGAAATTTGCTTTTTCGAGTTGTTTTTCTGATAAAGACGCGTGCGCTATTTTGCAATTTTCCCCGAATACTCTTTAGTAGTAATAACCAATTTTCCATAGAAAACCCCTTAAGGTTTGGAATAATCAAATAATTCAATCTATTTACTTGAATTATACGCCCTTATATTTTAAAATCAATATGGTACAAGTTATACGTTCATAACAAAAAGTTATAAGAGGTGGTGCCATGAACCCTGATATCTTGTCAAACATGTATAGATTAAAGGTATTTTATGAGGTTGTTAATTCCCAAAGTTTTAGTTCTGCTGCTGAAATTTTAAATATATCCCAACCAGCTGTAAGTGCACATATTCGTGCACTTGAAAAAGAAACACAAGTGATACTTTTAGACCGAGGACGCACGATAACGACTACTGAAGCAGGAAACCATTTTTATAATTACACAAAACAAGTATTGAATCTAAGCAAGGAGATCCTTTTAACGTTACAAGAAGTTAAGCAAGGAAACATTGGAAATATAACAGTGGGCGCTAGCACTACACCGGCTAGGTATATATTACCTAAGATAATAAGTAACTTTATGAGGGAAAACCCTCATATAAATCTAAACCTCCGAGTGGGAAATTCAAAACAAATATTTCAAATGACTTTAGAAAAGGAAATCGATTTTGGTTTCATCATTGGAAAAAAGGTTCCAGAAAATCTAACCGCCACTCCAATCGTAAATACGGAATTAACCCTAGTAGTTGGACCTAGTCATCCGTTAGCAACAAAGAATCATGTAACACCCTCAGATATATCGAATTATCCTTTTGTCGTTTTATCCTCCTACAATTATCAAGTAATCGAGAACATGCTTCATTCTCGAGGAATTAAAATTAATGAAATATTGATGCAATACGAAGACATAGAGAGTATTAAGCAAATCATTAGTATTGGTAACGGGATAACTATTCTTTCTAAATTGAGTGTAAATGAAGAGCTAAAGGTAGGAAAATTGAAACAGTTACAATTAGAAAGTGGCTCGGTTTATCTCGATCTGATGCTTGTGGCAAGACCTGATAAACCACATTATCCCAATCACAAAAAGTTTTTAAGCTTTTTAAAAGATAGGATTTGTATAGAAGAGTCAGTGAACTAGAATTAAAATCAGACGACCAAAAAATTGAAAAATGCTATTATTTAAATCATACATTTAGCATCACCTTTGCTTGCAATACTATTATTCTATCCGTTTTCGTTGGCATTAGTTTAGAAGAATAACCTCGAAAAAAGGTATCTAGTTTATTATTGCAGTACCCTGGTCCGATAACTCCCTCGGATCACAAGAGCCCGACCCAATAACCCACCCTTAAAGTAACTAAGGTCGTGGGTTAATCCCCATAACCTTGGTTACTTTCAACTCTCCTGTCAGAATCCTTCCCTTTTTCTGACTCGATTCACAGGGTTTACTCATCTCCTGTCAGAATCCTTCCTTGTTTCGATTTACTAGGAAAGATCACATTCTGCAATCTTGGACCAAACACTTCTTCCAAAATACTCTATTTTGTTACTTATTCAGTTCTTCATCCTTGTTTATTTCCTTATAATTTTGTCTACAATTTTACTAAAGGAGGTTATTTAACATGGCGACAATAAAAGTTAATGACAATGGATCATTACGTGTTACAGGCAACATTGAATTAGTTGATGCTGAAGGAAATAAGTTTGAAACTAAAGAAACGTTTTCACTTTGCAGATGTGGCCTTTCTGAAAATAAACCTTTCTGTGATGGATCCCATAAAGGAAATTTTGAAAGCGTAGTTAGAGCAAAGTAATTCCTTAACACCTTACAATATTTGTGAGGTGTCTTTATTAGTTTGTACTTCAAACATTAATCAGCCCTATAATATTCTCCCTATATCAAAACCTGTACACAACAAAAAAAGGACAGCTAGTAACTGCCCTTAATAATCCGCCATATTCAATTCAGATAAACAGTTTTCTAAATGAACCTCTTAACTTAGTTTCCTAGTAATTTATATAAATAGTAAAATCTCTAAAGGCTCATAATTGTTTGCTAATAAATTAAATCCCAAAATATCCATTGATGAATCTAGTAAAAATGATAATGGATCAAATTCGAGAGTTTCAAATGTGAACATGTATAAATTACGCCCACTCACTTTTCCGCGTCCAATTAATTACAAGTATAAATTAGATTTACTTAGTCGACCTTTTTATCTAACAACTTTCACCCTATTCTTAAACTCATCGCTCGCCCAAGTCTCTTTCGCTAATGAAAACCCATCTCTTAAAGTAAGTTCTTGTGCTCTTATTATTTCTAACGTATGAACCTTAGCAGCTTTTAAAGTAAGCGGTGACATTTTACCAATTTGTTCAGTAAGTATTTCTGTTTCACTATCCAAATCATCATGGGCGACAACCCTGCTCACTAACCCAATATGTAAAGCGGTTTCTGCATCAATAATCCGCCCAGTCATTAATAAATCCCGAGTCCAACCTACACCAATTAATGAAGATAATCTCCTAGTATCCTGTCCAGTAATAGCAATCCCTAGGTTACCCACAGGTATGCCAAACTTAGCTTTATCCGATGCAATTCGGATATCACAACTAGCAGCAAGTTCACATCCCCCGCCAATAGCCGCTCCATTTATTTTGGCTATTACGGGTTTAGTCAATTGCTCAATCGTTGACATTGTTTCTTCAACCGCTGTTAATAATGGATCTATGATTTGTTCATTTAAAGCCACAGCAGCCAAATCACCAAAATCTGCACCAGCTGAAAACGCCTGGTCTCCTTCTCCAGTAATGATAATCACCCGTATATCTGGGTTTTGTTCGAACTCCCTTAACATAACCGGCAAGGATTTCCACATCGTTAAATTTATTGCATTACGGAATTCAGGACGGTTTAAGACGATTTCAGCAACGTAACCGTTTACATTCGTGTAAAGTCTCTCTTTCATAGTTAATCAATCCCTTACTAAGTAGATATGTTTTATAGATCGCATGCAGCATATATTTGTACGATAAATAAATAATATTATAATTCTGAATATTTGGCAATATAATGAAAAATATATATGAGCATAATAACCTTTGATTAGAGCCATAAAGTTCGCTTGGCACCTTTTCTAGATGATATAAAATAAAAAGCATCTCCCTAAGAAATGCTTAACTCATTCCAATTAAATTAAAATCCAATAAATCTTCCAACCCTTCCGTACTCTACCGCATTTACATTACAGGGGAAGAAACCAAAATGCGGGTTGAAGATGACCAAAATAACTTTCCCATTCAAAATTGTCTGAGTACCAGAATTCGTTCGTATCTGTAGTTTGCTGTTCCACTAAGAGATAATCTAACCACATATCCTCAGGTGAGTCATAATAGACACATTCACCAAATTCATTAATATAGGAGAAACATTCTTTCTTGTCGTTTTCTCCTTGTTCTTCATAAGTAATGCCAATCGTCATTGTTTCTTCTATATAACCTTCTTCGGAAGAGAAGATGTCATCAAAGTCATAAGAATAATCATAAAAATAGTTCTCTAGTAATATTTGCTCTTTACTCCTTTTCTTCCGGAGCTGTCTTGCTCGTACTTTGTCAGTTTCTCCTTGTTTTATGTTCATCTTGGTTTTCTCTGAGATCTGTATTCCCAACATCTCTAGCTCTGTCATCGCACAGATTTTATTGACCCCAAACCACTTAGCATAAGACTTGACAATGTTTTTCCCCTTGTATGTTTTTATCCATTCCTTTCCACTCAGTAACCTTCCCTTTCTATTCATTCGTTTTCGCTTTGGTGCTAAGTTCGTTTTTTTCTTTCCCATCTAATATTCTCCTTTTCCATACTACGAACATACAAAAACACATTAAAAAGTCGCCATACTGATACTCCCACCGCTTATGCCAGTGGGGTTCTATATCAATGGTTCTTCTTCCGGCTGTTACAGCTCATACCCAAAGGAAACTAAACTTGCCGAAGGTTAATATAAAAATAGTTTAAGCACCACAAACCTTCAGTTTAAGGCGCCATCCTAATTATTTTAGTAATGTAACATACATATTACAAACAATTAATTTCAGATGTATATAAACTTAAAAAGCAAGATTACAAGTAATGCCTAAAAAAGCTCTTTGCAAGAAAAAAAGCATCCCCCCAAATATCTATTGTCATCCTAAAAATCCAATTTTTACAGCTCAGTTCAAATGTCTTGAAAATTTTGAAAATAAGATATATGATTATATTATATGACGTATACGCAATATGTAACATCCGTATTATAGAAAAAATTAATAAAAGGAGTGTAAATATGTTAGAAATTATAAGGAGACTTGAACAGTGTTGGGCAACGAAAAGCAGTGCAGCGATTGCAACTATCATTCAAACTGCAGGGTCAACATATCGTTCTGTAGGAGCAAAGAGTATTATTTTACCTGATGGAACGATATTGGGAACTCTTAGCGGCGGCTGTATCGAGGAAGATATATTTGAACACGCAAAGAATGTTATGTCCACCTTAATTCCTCGTATAATAGATTATGATTTTTTTGGAGATGAGGATTTACCTTGGGGATTAGGCGTTGGCTGTAATGGTGCATTAAAGATTTGGATTGAACCATTTGAGCCCATTAAACAACAAGAAAAAGCACTTGAAACGTTAACCATTCTTCAAAATCAAATTTCCACAGCGACAATTATTTCTTCTAGTCATCCCCACCTATACCCTATAGCGACTAGATATAATCTTGACCAAGCAAAGAGCACTCAGATGATTCATCCTTCTAAAGCAGGTTTATTTACGGTAAAGGATGATGATGTTCAGTTAGAGATCTATTATGAAAAATTAAAGAAGATCCCCCGACTAATTATTTTGGGAGCAGGACCAGACGCCGTTCCTCTTGTGCGTGGTGCCAAACTTCTTAATTGGCTTGTGACTGTTGTGGATCATAGACCAGGTTATGCTAACAAAGAGAAATTTCCAGAAGCTGATGAGCTTATTATCTCTACGATTGGAAAATTCCCAGAAAATCTTGATATTTACGAAAAAGATTATGTAGTGATTATGACACATCACTTTGAACAAGATTCTCTATTTTTAAACCATTTGTTATCCTACCGTTTATCATATTTAGGAATTCTAGGACCAAGAAAAAGAACAGAGCGTATTCTTAAAGAACAAGATATTCTAAGTAAAGAATACTGCCATTCGCCAATTGGTTTGGATATTGGGGCTGAAACCCCTGAGGAAATTGCTATAAGTATTCTTTCTGAAATTATTAGTTATGCTACTAATTCCCCTGGAATGCCGTTAAAAAAACAAAACGGCCCCATTCATAAGAAAGGGATTATCCATGATTGGGATACTAGTTTTAGCCGATGGATTTTTGATAAAATTGGAAGAACACAAATGATTACGAAGGCCCAATAATAAAGCAAGCTATTTATAATATTTTATGTAAAGTATCGTCCTCCAGTAATAGGATATAGATAAAAAGATGCTTATCTTCAATTATAGCAAATTTTAGTTTCAAATTAAAAAGCCTATCTTTTTACAGATAGGCTTTTTACAATTCAAGATGCAAGAAAAATCATCCTATTTTTTCTGTAATATCCTCTTCTTCGGAAACAGTTTCAACCACTTTATCCTTAATCCAAACACGTTCAAGAATTAGCCAAAGTCCAATGCCTATCCCCAATGCAACGGCTGCACCTTGGGTGACTAATACAGCTGCAATAATAGCCGCAACCCCTTTTTGTACATCATCACCTTGTTTTAACATTGCAATCGCAAGATATGCACATAAAAATCCTTGAATAACTAGATTTAGTGTCATTCCAATTGCTAAGCCTGGTTGGAAAAGTGTTACAATTGGGCCGATTAGTAAAGCACTACTCATCCCCCAATGAAAACAAGCTGCGCTTCCCCAATAACTATCTAAATGTTCACGAGGGTTGTTGATATACCTAGATGTTACGATTGCTTGACCACCACCTACCATCGGGCCACCAAGTCCAAAGTGTGGTGAAAAAATACTTTGAATAAAATTGCGAATAAATAGAATAAAACTATTACGTGTTGGGCTAAAGATAAGTTTCTCATCCTTGCGTACTTTATCTGCATTTGATAATAAAGATTCAATCACAAGGATATCCCCGAAAGCGATCAAATACGCACTAAATGCCACTGGTAGCGCCCTCAAAAAGTATTCAAATGGTGGGATTCCAACGGCAAATATACTATAGCTGCTAACTATTTCACCGATTGAGGATGGGATAAAATACCACTTTATATCTGGTACAGCTACTTCACCGATTAGAATTCCAAGTACAAAGGAAATTACAAAAGGAAGTCCAATTCCAAATTGAGCAATAAAACGAAACGTGGTGTATTTTTTTCTAAGAGGTTCTGCAGTTTTTGAAAACATCATGAAGAAGGCAAGGCCAACTGCTACAAGCATACTAATTGGCATACTCCATACTCTTCCTCCGGTAGAAAACTCACCAATAATAGCTCCAAGACCTGCACCGAGTAATATGCCTGCTTTTAAAGAGAGTGGAACCCTTTTAACAAAGGCATCTGCCCCTTTAAATATTGCCATAAATAAAAATATGAAGGCAAGGGTGCACTGTAATGCAATAAGGGCTTGAATTCTAGCTTCTCCCTCAGGGAATCCATTTAGAAAGGTAATATAGACAGGTATGCCTGCTGTAACCCAACCAGCTACAACTGGATCTCCGAAATGTGTATGCAATAAGAACAAAAAGTTAGTAATAGCTAGCATGAGTACACTTATTTCGAAAGGGATCCCTAAAACTTGCTCCATAATCGTAGCACCTGACATCGGAATGATACATAATAATGCTCCTTGAATAAAATCAGGATACTCAAATTTGTAGTGAATAAAAGGTAATCTTAATTTTAAAGGCCCCATCGCGTATGGCTGTTCTTTACCATATTCTCTTTTCTTTCCTAACACCAGTCCATCACTTCCATTTCATATAGAATAAAATAGTAGCTTACTTATGTTAAATACTTATGGTTATATGTGATTATCGAAAAATGGAGAAAATTATTAATTATACTCTCTATCGGTGATTGTAATCGCTATCAAAATAATATTCAATAGCTCTGGGCCCTACCTTACATTTAAACTATTTCAATATTTCCTTTCAAAAAATTATTAAACTCCAACCTATAACGCTAGCGTACTATAACATCATCATCACCACGCTTATATAACTTACTACAAATCACCTAATATATCTCAAAATTTCAATAAACACAAAGACTATAACCTATAAATAATATAACGCACACGTAATATAAAGTAAACAAAAATTCTGAAAATTTGTAAAATACTTTTACTTATTTTTCCATTGATACTTAAAAGGTTCTACTATTTTGCTACGGCTTTGTATTTCCACTTGTTTACCTCTGCTGAAAGCCCCTCCTTATAAGACAAATTCGCATTTTTACTATCATTCAGAGGGAGTTTTTTAATACGTCGGTCCTATAGAGTATTTTTCTAAAAAATTTCTATTTATTTCGATTCCACACTACTAGTTTCATTTCCAACATTTCTTCTATTGAATATTTAATTCCTTCACGTCCCATCCCGCTTTCTTTAACACCTCCATAAGGCATATGGTCCACTCGGAATGTAGGGATATCATTAATCATTACACCTCCAACATGAAGTTTGTCCGCGGCATCTAAAGCTGTGTGTACATTGTCAGTATAAATGCCCGCTTGCAAACCAAAACGTGAATCATTGACCATGTTGAAGGCTTCTTCTATCGTTTTAAATTGATTAATTAGTACAATTGGACCAAATACTTCCTGGCAAGATACTTTAGCTTTTGTATCTGCATTTAATATCACAGTCGGGTATAAGATATTTCCCTCTACTTTTCCACCCGTGGCAAGCTTACCTCCTAACTCTTGTGCCTCATCTATCCAATTAACTGTTCGCTTAACATCTCCTTCAGAAATCAAAGCAGACACATCAGTACTATCATCTAGTGGATCGCCTATCACTAATTCATTCGTTTTCTCAACAAATTTCTGAACAAAATTACTATAAACCTCTTCATGTACATATATTCTCTGCAACGATATACAAACCTGTCCTTGGAAGGAAAAAGCTCCTACTACACAACGATCTATAATGCTATCAATATCCACATTTTTATCGATAATAAGTGCTGAATTAGAACCAAGCTCTAATACCACTCGTTTTAATCCTGCCCGATTACGAATTCCAATTCCTACCTCAGGACTACCTGTAAAGGTAATTAGTTTCACACGAGGGTCTTGCACAATCTTTTCACCTACAACGCTCCCCTTCCCCGTTATAATATTTAGAGCTCCCGCAGGCAATCCCGATTCTTGTAAAAGCTCAGCAATAAAAATAGAAGATAGTGGTGTTTGTGAAGCAGGTTTTAAAACAATTGTATTTCCCGCTGCAATTGCCGGGCCTATTTTATGGGCAACCAAGTTCATCGGAAAATTAAATGGTGTGATTGCACCAATAACTCCTAAAGGTTCATATGATGTATAGGCAACTCTTCCACTACCAGCTGCAGCAGCGTCAAGGGGCAACGTTTCCCCATGGATCCTTTTGGCTTCCTCTGCAGCAAATTTATAGGTTTCAATCGTTCTTTCTACTTCTTGTCTTGCAGTTCGAATAGGTTTCGCAGCTTCCTTAGCAATAATTTGTGCCGCTTCCTCTTTTCTTGCTTTAAGTCGCTCAACTAAATTTTCTAGAATTAATGATCTTTGTAATGATGTCATGTTTGCCATTTTGTCTTTTGCTTGCTCAGCGGCTTCGATGGCAAGAGCGGTCTGTTCCTCTGTCGCTACAGGAATTTTTGCAATTACGTCGCCGGAATAAGGTGATTTTAGTTCTAAATACTCATCTGATTCAACCCATTCACCATTAATCAATAATCTTTGTTTCATTTAATCTCCTCCTAAATCCTTAAAATAAGGTCACCCTAAATCTGAGGATGACCTATCTTTAAATGTTCTTCTAACTTTCTTCTAATATCTTCAGGAATTGGTTCTTTTGATTGTTTCTTTAAATTAAAATTAATGTAAACAACGTTTCCCTTTGCACAAAGATTCCCTTCTTGAAGCGCTTCTTCATATAGGATGAAACTCGTATTGCCTATTTTTTCTACCCATGTTCTTATAATGACATCTTTTCCAAAATAAATTTGTTTCACAAAATCAATGGATGTATGCAAAACAATACAACGCCAGTTCTCAAATGATAAATCAGGCATAAACATTTCAAATATCTTATTTCTACCTGCTTCAAACCAAACAGGTAGGGTTGTGTTGTTAATATGTCCTGCACCATCCGTTTCACTTACACGTGGTACGATCCGTGTTTCAAACATATGCTTTCTCCTCCATTCAAACAGCTTTTTCACTCGAAGGAATGATCCCTTCGTAAGCCGCATTATATATGTTTAGAATATCGTCTTTCATTAAAGGCATTGGGGATCGTAATAAAAGACGTGTCTGCTTAACAGCATCATTTGCAAGAGAATCAATGGCTGATTCAGGAATACTAAACCCTTTAAGACTTTGTGGTATTTTAACATCTTCAACCAGCTGGCTTAGAAAATCTACAAATTTATAAGACGCATCTTTTGGATCTAAACGATTCTCCCCAGTCAATTCAGAATAGAGATCTGTCATTCGCTCTTCGGAACTTGATCGAATGTACCCCATAACATATGGGAGTAATACAGCATTTGACTCGCCATGTGCAATATGGAATTGACCACCAAGTGGATAAGCAAGTGCATGAACCCCGCCAACACCAGCATTAAAAAAAGCTAAACCAGCCAGATAACTACCAATACTCATGTCAATCCGCGCTTCCTTATCAGAACCATTTTCAACCGCTTTTTTTATAGATCTTCCAATTTTTCGTACAGCATGTAACGCCAAAGCATCTGATGTTTCACTTGCATTCACAGACAAATAGGCTTCAATAGCGTGCGTTAATGCATCCACACCAGTTGCTGCAGTTACTCTAGGGGGAACTGATACAGTAAGTTCTGGGTCGATAATGGCAACATCTGCAAGAAGGTAGTCATGTGTAACGACATCTTTTGTATCCTCAAGGGAAAGAACCGATATATTTGTCACCTCAGAACCTGTTCCTGACGTGGTTGGTATTAAAATTTTAGGAAGCCCTTTATTCGATATTGATTTTATACCGGTTAAATTCAAATAATCAGCAACTGGTCCATCATGAGTGGCCATGACAGCTGCCAGCTTTGCCAAATCAAGTGTACTACCTCCTCCAAGTCCGATAATAAGATCAAAGTTACCTTCTTTTACATAGGATACAAGATTTTGTCCGCATTGAAGTGAAGGTTCAGGTTCAACATCCGTACATACACTTAATTTATACCCTTTTTCAGTAAGCGGATATGTCACTTTATCAACGAGTCCAATCTCCTTCAACACTTTATCAGTTATACATAAGATATTCTTTGGATCAAACCTTTCAACCTCGGTTAAAAGCTTACTTATTGATCCCCAACCTGTAAAACTTAATGAAGGAAGCACCAATTTTGAAATCATCATTATTCAATACTCCTTTGTTTAATTACAGTAATCTTTTTAAAAATAGTTATACTTTCTTTAAAAGACGCCCATTTACTTACTTTAAAGCTTTAATAAAAGCATCGTGAAGCCTAGGTAAACTTTTTCTTAGATTAATAGGATAGAAGTTTTACTTTTTCACCCTCACATGAGTGGTAGTTTCAAGAACTTATAACTCTTGCAGATTATTATAAATTTTATATTTAAACGGTTATCCGCAAGCGTTATAGTCCATTAGGCTAATTTTAATAGCGTTTATTTTGATTCTACTTTTTCGATTTGATCTGTATTGATAAGATTTTTAAAAAATTGTTTTGCAATAAAACGAGCAACACCTGTCATTACTCGACTCCCAACACTAGCCACTAGACCTGAAACCTTTGCATCTACCTCCCAGCTAGCTTCAGTCCCACCATCTACTTCCTCTAGATGTAATACTAATGTAAAAGTTACTGAACCGGTTTTTCCTTTCCCGTTTGCTGATAGTTTAATATATTTAGGGGACTTTTTCTCTTCGACAATTACCTTTGATTTATAGCTGCCTACGACTGGACCTACCCCTAGTTCTACCACACCTTCATATACATCCTCCTCAGGCATAGATAAACTTTTACAACCAGGCAAGGCATTGGCTAAACAATCTGGATCAAGTAATGAATTATATACTGTATCAATATCTGCTAAACAAAGATTTTCTCCTTTAAGTTGCATCTTATTCTCCTCCTCTTGATGCGGCCATTACCGCTTTTACAATGTTCACATATCCAGTACATCTACAAATATTTCCACTTAACTCGTCTCGTACCTCTTCCTCTGTAGGCGATGGATTTCGTTTGAGAAGATCCATGGATGTTAGAACCATTCCAGGGGTACAAAAACCACATTGTAGACCATGGTGCTTATGGAATGATTCTTGTAGGGGATGCAGTTGATCTCCATCTGCTACGCCTTCAATTGTTAGAATTTCTTTCCCGTCTGCTTGAATGGCAAGCATTAAGCATGATCTAACAACTTCTCCATCTAACATGACTGTACATGCCCCACATACCCCTTGCTCACATCCAACGTTGGTGCCGGTTAATAGGAGCACATCACGTAGATAGTCTGCTAATAATAGACGTGAAGAGATTACTGAAGTATATGTTTTATTATTGACAGTGATGGTGACAGTAACTTGTTTACTCATGATTTCCCCTCCCCTTTAGCTTTAATAAAGGCTTCTCCAAGAGCCTTTTTGCCGATTACCTCTACCAGTTCTTTTCGATATTCTGCAGAGCAATGCAAGTCACTTTCTGGGTCACACTCTTTTGCCGCCAGTTTTGCCGCTTTTGTTAGGTCTTCATTTGTAAGAGTGCGGCCAATAAGATAATCCTCTGCTAAAGTCGCTCTCAAAGGTCGATCACTAACCCCGCCTATAACGAATCGTGCATCTTGGCATGTTCCATCAGTAGCTAGCTTAAGTATCGTTATGACAAGTACAAGCGCAAAATCACCATGTCTTCGACTAATTTCCTGAACCCCGTAACCAGTTCCAGGTGAAAGTAATGGAATTTTTGTTTCCACTAGAATCTCTCCTGGTTCTAATGCTGTCGTTAAATAGGTAATAAAGAATTCTTCAGCTGGTATTTGTCTCTCTCCATCTGGACCAACCACACGAAATGTGGCGTCTAGGGCTACTGAAGCAACCGGTAATTCAGCTGCGGCATCAGAATGGGATATGCTCCCACCAAACGTTCCACGGTTGCGGATATGAATATGCCCTATATTCTTAGCAACATCAGTAAGAACCGGCATGTATTGCTTAATTATAGGATCTCTTATTAAGCTAGAATGTCGAACAAGAGCACCGATTTTGATGCAATCTTCCTCAACGTATATATTTTCCAATTCACTAACTCCATTAATATCGATCAGATAAGGTGGTCGAGCAAGTCGGAAATTCATAAGCGGTAACAAACTTTGCCCACCTGCTATTATCTTTGCTGCAGGCCCAAAATCTTCGAGCAAAGAAACCGTTTCAGATAATGTTGATGGTTGAAAGTATTCAAATTGAGCTGGTTTCACACCCATCACCCTTTCTTAGAATCATGAAAAAACATTGATAATAATATATATACTATTTCACTCAAGTTATATAACGTATACGGACTATAATATAAAAAATTTAGTTTAGCGCATTAAATCCCTAACCTTGGATGGAGTAATGGGCAATTCATTTATCTCGATATTAAGATGGCTTAAAGCATCAGCAACAGCATTTGCTATACCCGCAGCAGGACCTAAAGTTCCGCCTTCACCAGCACCTCGCATTCCACCAAGATTCTTAGATGGGAATGAGACATGACGCAATTCTATATTTGGGATTTCTGCAGAAGTCGGCAGCAAGTAATCCATTAAGCTTCCTGAAAGCAATTGACCGTCTTCATCATAGCGTACATGTTCATATAAAACACCGCCTATTCCTTGAGCAATAGCTCCATGTAATTGGCCATCTACTACTAAAGGATTAATAACCTTTCCACTATCTTCCGAACAAACACAGCGCAGGATAGAAACTTCACCAGTATCAGGAAGTACCTCGACAACAAAGGCCTGAGCACCCCCGGCAAATGTTCCGTGAACTGGATCATAGAATCGTGTCATTTCTAATCCAGGCTCTATACCTTTTGGCAACAGATGTGATCGCATATAAGCAATATTAGCGACGTCTGCTAAACTAGTTGTTTCGTTCGGGTTATTACAATCCCAAATTATACCATCCTCCATTTCCAGGTTTTCTGGAGATGTTTTTAAAATGTGACCAGCAATTTGAAATACTTTTTCTTTAATAGCCGCTGCAGTCCGAAGCGCTGCACCACCACCAATTACCGCTTGTCGGCTGGCAAAAGCACCAAATCCAAATAGACTTAACTTTGTATCTCCCATATGAATTTGAACATCCTCTAAAGGAACTCCTAATTCAGATGCAACCAATTGAGCCATCGTAGTCTCCAGCCCTTGGCCCTGTGATGTCACTCCAGCTAAAACAGAGACTTTTCCGCTTGGGTCAATCCGAATAGTCATTGCTTCATGACCAGTCCGAAATTCCATTCTTGGTCCAGCAGAGGCCTTCTTTCCTAAACCTGTCAATTCATTGTAACAAGCAATTCCAATTCCGATATACCTTCCTTGTTGACGTAACTTTTTCTGCTCAACTCTCAATTTATCGTAATCTATCGCTTCCAATACTTTGTCTAGGCATACTGGGTATGCTTCGCTATCATGAATCAACTTAGTAGCTGATTTATATGGAAGATCTTCAGGCATAACAAGATTACGTAGTCGAATTTCAACAGGATCTATATTCAGCGAGCGCGCAGCAATATCCATAACTCTTTCCATTACAAATGTAGTCGCAGGGCGTGCTACACCACGATATGGACCGGCGGGAGCTTTATTGGTACAAACCCCATAGGTTTCGCAGAAATAATTTTCAACCTTATAAGGTCCTGTCAATAGTCCTCCAGCCATAAGTGGCTCAATTCCAGCTGTCCATGGATAAACTGAGTATGCACCTACGTCACAAAGAATACGATCTTTTACTGCTAAAATGTGCCCTTCAGAATCGAAAGCTACTTCAATATCATGTCTTTGTTCTCTTGAATGAGTATTAGTAGCTAGACCCTCTCTTCGGTCCTCAACCCATTTAACAGGACGCCCCGTTTTCATCGCCAATAGACAAATCGCAACATCCTCAGGATAGAAAATAGCCTTTACACCAAATCCACCACCAACATCCTGTGTAATGACTTGAATTTGGTTTTCTGAAAGCCCTAATACATCTGCCAAACCATGACGCACTAAATGTGGCACTTGAGTGGAACTGTACAGGGTAAGTTTTCGCTCCAAACTTTCCCATACGGCCACACATGCCCGCCCCTCCATCGGAGCACCCTGGTGGCGGTTCGTCTTAAAAGTCCGTCTAACAACAAGCTCCGCATTAGCTATGGCATCTTCACAATCACCATTATCAAATTTCCTATATACAAGAACATTATCTGGTGCCTCATCATGTACTAATGCAGGTTCTGAATTTACAGCCGTTGATGCATCTATCACTACTGGCAACTCATCATAATCTACATCTACTAGCTCTGCAGCATCCTCTGCAACATAGCGATCTGTAGCAGCTACAACGGCAACAGGCTCTCCACAGTACCTGACCTTTGGCCAAGCTAATATCGGTTGTTTAGTAGTTTTATAAGTTGACAATTCCGAAATAGCTCGAAGTGAAAGACTTGAAACCTCAGGATCTTCTCCCGTTAAGATTGCTTCAACTCCTTCCATGTCTACAGTTTCTTCTATATTAAAAGATGTTATTTTAGCATGTGCCAGTGGACTTCGTACGAAGGCCGCATGTAACATCCCTGGTAAATGTAAATCACTGATGTATTGACTACGTCCAGTAAGTAAGCGAGCATCTTCTTTTCGGGGAACTGGGGCTCCGAAAAGACTTTTGTTCTTTTTCATTGCCACCTTTTTTTCTTTTGTTTCCGAAATTCCAATCTCGTGAATGTCGGTCTTCATTATTTTTTACCTCCCACTCCCTAAGAATATATAAAGTAATGTATAATAAACTCTATATTCCCACTGTCTTCTTAATTTACTAGAATTAAACCATTGAATACCCACCATTAATAGCAAACACTTGACCGGTTACCCAACTTGAAAGCGGAGAGGCTAACAAGAGAACTGGTGGAGGAACGTCTTCTGGCTTACCTAGTCTTCTGATCGGATAAGCAGAAATTATTTTTTTCATGATTTCAGGGCTGACACCACCGACATGTTTAGCAAAACTAGGCGTTTCTACTAAACCAAGGGATACACAATTTACTCGAATATTATAACGAGCCATTTCCTTTGCAAGAGATTTTGTAAAGCCTATAGTTCCTGCTCGAGCTGTAGCGGTTACTGTAAGCCCTGATTCCCCTACACGGCCTGAATCTCCAGTAATATTGATGATTGACCCACTCTTTTGTTTCATCATTACTTGCAAAACAGCTTGTGTAACTAGCATGTTTCCATTAAGAGTAACCTCGATTTGTGGCACCCATTCTTCAGGTTTGGACTCTAAAAATTTTTGTTGTTTGACATAAGCAGCATTATTGACTAATATGTCTATTCCACCAAATTCCTCTTCTATATCTTTAACCATCTTTTGAACTTCATCAGCTTTTGTGATGTCTGCCTTTACAGCCATCGACTTTACACCAAGATTTTGGGCCTCTTGAACAGCCTGCACGGCACCAGCACCAGAGCTCAAGTAATGAAAAATCACATGAGCCCCTTCCATAGCAAATGCCATGCCGATTTCTTTGCCGACTCCTTGACCGCTTCCTGTAACTAAAACAATTTTATTTTTAATTTGAAGATCCATCTTCTTAATGCCTCCCTATAACGTGAATACTTTTAATATTCAGTTTATTATATCTGTATTTTATACTTTTTGTTTTTCTACTAATGCAAAACGCTGAATCTTTCCGGAGGTAGTTCTAGGCAGGCTTTCAACAAATTCAATAAAACGTGGAAGCTTGTATTTACCTAATGAAAGACGGCAACTGTCAAGTAATTCTTGGGAAGTTATAAACTGTCCTTCCTTAAGCACAACAAACGCCTTGATTACCTGGCCTAAAGCTTCATCTGGTAACCCAACAACTGCAGCATCTAATACCGCAGGATGTTCTATGATCGCATCCTCCACTTCCTTAGGTGCAACATTATAACCACCAGAAATGATAATATCTTTTAATCTATCGATTACGAAAATGTACCCATTTTCATCAATATAAGCAACATCTCCAGTGTGATACCAGTTATTTTTTAATGCCTTATTCGTTTCTATTGGCTTTTTTTGATATCCCATCATGACATTTGGGCCACGAATAATCATTTCACCACGCACCCCAGGTGCACAGTCTTCTCCATTTTCATCTACAATACGGATGGTACATCCTGGTAAAGGTAAACCGCATGATCCAGGTAATTGTTCATCTCCCACTCTTTCAAAGGTTGCAAAGGTTGCAGTTTCTGTACTTCCCCATCCATTATAGATTTTAATATTAAATTCTTTTTCAAAGTCACTTATAACTTTTTCCGTCAGAACAGCACCCGCTGAAATAGCCATTCTTAATGTACTTGTATCATATTGCTTACGTTCTGCAAAATTCGTTAAGTAATTAAACATAGTTGGTACTCCTGGAAAGACTGTACCTTTATACTTTTGGATTGCATTTAATACAGCCGTTGGAGAAAAACGTTCTATTAATACTTCTGTTGCTCCTGTATAAATAACCTGAAGAAAACATGTATTTACGGCATAGGAGTGAAATAGCGGCAAGCTACTAACAAAGATGTCATCTTCCTCGAAGTTCAGTGCATCCACACAAGCAGCAGTTACCCAAGTCCAATTCCTATGAGTTAGCCGAGTTCCCTTCGGTTGCCCAGTTGTACCAGATGTATAAACGATTGAAAATAAGTCGTCCCCTGTTACATCAGGTAATTCCGTATACAAAGACATTGTAAGCACATCTTCAAAAGCTAAATGATCTCCCGATTCACCTACTACTATGACGTGCTTAACGCACGGACAATCAGCTAATACTTGCTCTACATTATTAAGATGCTCATCATCAGTAATGATAATCTCGGCTTCAGAATCCTGAAAAATATATGTGATTTCTCTTGGGGTTAGAGCTGAATTTACACAGACGGTCGCAGCTTTTGCTTTTCCAATTGCTGTATATGCTTCCAGCAGTTCAATCGAGTTTTTAAGATAGGTTGCTATTGGTTTTCCAGTAGTTATACCAAGATGGATGAGTCCACTTGCCAATCGATCTGTTCGAAAATCGAAATCTTGATATGTGCGAATGACATCGTCCTTGATAAACAAAGGTTTATCTCCATAAATTCGAGCTTGCTTTTTAACCATACTGCCAATACTGCCAATCAACTGTTTTTTCATACTTTTCCCCCTAAAAATTAATCGAGATAGGCTGGTGCCTTTTTTAAGGTCGCCCATTGATCTGGATCATGCCCTGAGATTACACGTGCACCTTGGGAAACCAAGCTCTTCACCTTATTTACTGAGCTTTGCGTCTCCTCTACATTTGTAATATTCTTTGGCAACGGACCTTTTATATTTTCAGCCATGGGTACAGCATCAATAGCAAGAACTACAGTTCCAGAATTATCAAGCTTAAGAATCACTCCCATATGACCGGGCGAGTGTCCAGGGAGAAATTGGAGAACAGCGCTGCCATCACCAAAGATGTCATACCCATCCTCAACTTGGATGTAATTTAAGGGATGGTCCCAATCCTTTCGAAAATAGCCCTTTCCTTCTAGAGAAGGATCTTGAACTGTCTCCCACTCTTTTCTATGAACTAAAAATTTAGCATTAGGGAACAAACAATTCCCTCCCGCATGATCCATATGCAGATGTGTGCATACCACGATGTCAATAGAATCAGGGTCAATTCCCATCTGTAGCAATTGCTCAGATGCTAAGTCGTTCTTATTAACTTTGGGATAAAAAGCCCTTGTTAATCCTCCCCAGGCCTTTAATGGGTCTTCAACAACCGATGGATGGCACCCTGTATCTACTAAAACCCTTCCTTTAGGATGTTCCAACAGATAAAATGGAACAGGTCCGTTTACCTTTTTTCCCTTCTCTAAATCTGGTAAAAATAATGATGGGTCAAACTCGAGAGTTCCACATGAGAACATGTATAATTTAAGTCCGCTCACTTATTTGCACCTCCGATTAATGAATGAATCTCACTTAGTCTTACTCTTTTCCCGAACAGCACTCACCCTCTTCTTAAACTCATTGCTCGCCCAAGCGTCTTTCGCTATGGAGAACCCATCTTTTGAAGTAAGTTCTTGAGCTCTTATTATTTCTAACGAATGAACCTTTGCTGCTTTTAAGGTAAGCGCTGCCATTTTACCAATTTGTTCCGCCAGTATTTCGGTTTCTCTATCTAACTCTTCATGCGGTACAACCCTAGTTACGAGCCCAATATGTAAAGCGGTTTGTGAATCAATAATCCGGCCAGTCATTAATAAATCGCGAGTCCAACCAACTCCCACCAAAGATGATAGTCTCCTAGTATCCTGTCCAGTAATGGCAATTCCCAGTTTACCAGCAGGGATACCAAATTTAGCTTGGTCGGATGCTATACGGATATCACAGCTAGCAGCCAGTTCACATCCACCGCCAATCGCGGCTCCATTTATTTTGGCGATGACCGGTTTAGTCAATTGTTCAATCGTTGACATTGTTTCTTCAACAGCTGTAAGTATTGGATCTACGAGTTGCTCATTTCCAGCTACAGCAGCCAAATCACCAAAATCCGCACCAGCTGAAAAAGCTTGGTCTCCTTCTCCAGTAATGATAATCACCCGTATATCGGGGTTTCGTTCGAACTCTCTCAACTTTACTGGAAGTGACTTCCACATCGCTAAATTTATGGCATTACGGAATTCAGGACGGTTTAAGACGATTTCAGCAACGAAACCCTTAACATTTGTGTAGAGTTTGTTATCCATTACTTAATCAACCCTTTTCATAGTAAATGTATTTTATATTTCGCATGCGTTATATATGTGTTAAGTACATAATATTATAATTCAAAATATTTGGCAATATATAATTTTCAAAAAATTTGATTAATTTTCCCGGTCCTAAATCAACTTCCTGTAAAAGCTTGTTTTTAAACAATATATAAAAGAAAAATAGTGCAATAAGCTGCTTAAAGTGTTATTGGATTTTCTAGACTTGTAAAAGCAATTATCCATGGAAAGCTTTTCAAAGGATATTAAGTTGTTAAAATACACATAAATATTTCGATTGCCTAAGTTTTTATAAGAGAATAATAGCTATTTTTTATTTGATATTCCGCATGTGTACTATTAAGGTATTTACTAAGTTACAGAAAGCATGTTATACTTAATACAATTAACTTTAGATTAGGAGCAGATAAACATGAGTCTAAAAGCCTGTATACTTGGATTGCTATCACTTCGAGATATGACTGGGTACGAGTTGTATAAAACTTTTGAAAACTCAGTATCTTATAATTGGAGTTCTAGTAGAACCCAAATTTATACCGCTCTAAAAACCCTTAATAAAAGTGGATTGGTGGAGTCTGATCTTATTGTACAAATATCAAAACCAAATAAAAAAGTCTATCGCATTACACCTGAAGGAAAAAAATCTCTAGAAGAGTGGCTAATGGCTCCTGCAGAAAATCGGCTAGCAAAAGATGAGTTCCTAGTAAGAGTGTTTTTTGCAAATTACATTGATGATAGTAAAGCTATGGAAATTCTAGAAAACAATCTAAACAGTATGGAACAGCAGGTGGAAGAATTGGGGGAAATTAGAAAAAGAATTACTAGACGTCCTAGTAAAAACCCACGAGCGCGGACTTATCAGCTTATGGCACTAGATCTCCGTGTTTCTGGCCTAAAGGGCATGATTGATGAAACTCAACGTCAAATGGAGGAGATTAATCGAAACTCCATAGATCATCATAATGAACAAATATAAAAATATAAACAGCCCTGGCACCTATGTTGATTAGTTTGTTGCTTCAGGGCATTTCTTTTTATAACGATAAAGTACAAGGCTATTTCGCCTAATTCTATTAATTTTTGATACTTTTAATATAGTATAGTTGTATGTTTCTAACAAATCTTTACCAATTCCATTTTCATCAATTTTTTGTATTTGTAACTACATAGCCACTGCCTACTTAATAACTCTTTCATAATGGTTATTATTTCTTGACAGATAATATCTTTACTACTACCATCATAGTTGAATATACATAGATTTAAATAAAGAAAAAATTTTTTCGTGTGTTCGAAATATGTACGTACATATATAAATGAATGAAGGAGGCTATTTTATGGTACTTTATCTTGATGATTTAAAAGTTGGCGATACTTTTATCAGTGAAAAATATCATTTAAGCGCAGACCAAATAAAAAGTTTTGCTCGTGAGTTTGATCCTCAAGATTTCCATTGTGATGAGAATTTAGCAGAAGATACATTTTTCAAAGGATTAGCGGCTAGTGGTTGGCATACTGCAGCGATTACGATGAGATTAATGACAGAAAGTCTGCCTTTTGCTCATGGGCTTATTGGAGCTGGAGTAGAAATTAAATGGCCACAGCCCACTCGCCCAGGTGATGTTTTATATGTAAAGAGCACAATTAAAAAGATCAAACCTTCTACTTCAAAACCGAACCAAGCTCTTCTTTTTGTTGAGTGTGAAACTTTAAATCAACATAATGAGGTTTGTCAAAGTTTAGTAGCCAAAATGTTAAGCTTTAGAAAGAGTGAAGATTAATAAAAATCATTGTAAAAGCTTTCGAGAGATTTTAAGCAGTTTGAATATCTTATCGAGGGCTTTTTTCTTATAAAATGAAAAGGAAATTTAGCTAATACCTTCAATGAGAAAAAGCGTTAATCCTGACTTAGACCAACGCCGCTGAATTATAGTTAAAATTTTATGAGTTGTATTATCGTGAAAAAACTCTTCCATCTCCTCATCATTATCCCCATGCTCTATCATTTAGGATTTCGAGAATAGCCTTGCAGGAACATAGGGACATTTTCCTTACAGCGAGGAAAAACGAAACATCAGGACATTTTTGACCCTACGTCCCCACCCGCAATCGATTACTTCAATTATTTGATTTTAAGCTCAGTTTCTGCATCGAAGAAATGCGCCTTTTTCATATCTAACGCTAGTTGTAAATCTTGTCCATTTCTCACATCAGAATGAGCATCAACGCGGGCAACAAAGTCTTGGCCGGCTATGTTAGAATATAAATAAAATTCAGCACCAAGCAATTCAGCCACTTCAATTTTTACGTTTATTTTTGTTTCTGGAGACGTTTCTAAAAAACTTAATCGATCATGAAAATGTTCCGGACGAATACCAAGAATTACTTCCGTATTTAGATAACCCCGACTTTTTAGAGTCTTTAATCGGTCTTCTGGTATTTTAATTTCTACATTTCCTATTTTAAAGAAATGGCCATCAATTACTCCTTTAAAGAAATTCATTGCAGGAGAACCAATAAACCCACCTACAAATACATTCTCAGGATTATCATATACTTCCTTTGGAGTCCCAACTTGTTGAATAACTCCGTCTTTCATTATGACAATTCTGGAAGCCATTGTCATCGCCTCTGTTTGGTCATGTGTTACATAAATTGTAGTTGTTTGTAAACGTTGGTGTAATTTGGTAATCTCTGAACGCATTTGAACACGGAGTTTTGCATCGAGATTAGATAAAGGTTCATCCATTAAAAACACTTGAGGATTACGAACAATCGCTCTTCCTAAAGCTACACGCTGCCTTTGTCCTCCAGACATAGCTTTTGGTTTACGGTCAAGCATTTCTGTTAAGCCCAAAATAGTAGCCGCTTCTTTAACTCGCTTATCAATTTCATCTTTTTTAAATTTACGTAATTTTAATCCAAAAGCCATGTTGTCGTATACATTCATATGCGGGTAAAGCGCATAGTTTTGGAATACCATCGCAATATCACGATCTTTAGGAGCAACATGATTGACCCTACGATCTCCAATATATAAATCTCCTTTTGAGATATCTTCCAAACCAGCAATCATTCTAAGCGTGGTTGACTTACCACACCCAGAGGGTCCAACAAACACGATAAATTCTTTATCATTTATATCTAAATTAAAATCAGTGACAGCTTGAACATCCTCGTTATATGTTTTGTAAATATTTTTTAAAAGTATTTCAGCCAACCCAATCTCCCCTCTCCTCATATTGCTAAGTACTGTTTATTTCGTTTATAGATAAGAATACACACGCTTACATTAAATGAAAGAATATTTTATTCGCCATCTGGTCATTCTAAAGGTCTTTCTTTACAGATTAGTGGGTTCTTTTTTTACCGTTTCCCCAAGTCGATGAATTTCCACGATTGCCTCATAAACATCTTGTTCCCTAATTTTATAAGGTAATAGATGAATAGTTGAACCCGGAGCGCAGGCTCCCTTAGCTGCATTGTATAACGCAGCCTCTGAAATATCTGCAGTTGTTAAATCCGAAAGGCATATTGGAAGATTAACTTTCTTATAAAAGTTCATCATCTCAATAATTACCTTGTCAGATTTCCCCTCAAGTTTAAACTGACAAAGTAAACCAAAAGCCACTAGTTCTCCATGATAAGCATTTTTCATCTCAGGAATGTTGGTCATGCCATAGTGAATCGCATGTGCACCAGATGCTTTGCAAGTTTCACTTCCCAATCCCCCAACTAAACCGCCAAGTAAAATGTTTGTATCAATGACCTGACACAAAGACTTACCGGTAATTCCTTGCTGACAATCTATTAATGCCTGCTCACCATACTCAAATAAAAGATCTTTTGCTAGTTCTGCCATTTTTAATCCTGCTTGTGTTCTCGTATTTAAAAATCCATTATTCACTGGGAAAGCCTCATACCATTTGACTATTGTATCACCTATGCCTGCACTCAAATAGCGGAGCGGCGCATCTCGAATAATATCTGGGTCAACGATCGCCACTACAGGACATCTATCAAAATTTTCGACCCTTACAAATACATGTTCTGTTGTATAGATAATTGAAACGGGGCTAGATGCAGCACAAGTTGATGCTAATGTGGACACTGTTATAATTGGGATGTCTAGATAATTGGCAAGTAGTTTCGCCATATCTAAGCACTGGCCCCCTCCAACACCCAAGATGATATCTGTTGAAGGAGGAACTTTTGACAACAATCGTTTAAATTCAGTGTCTGAACAATGTCCTTGGAAGTATTCCAGCTCATAATCAATAGAGCTTTCAGCTAAGCTTAGTTTAATTTTATCTTGGGATTTCTCCCAAGCTGTAGGACCGGCTATGATAAGCGGATGTGCTCCAAATTTTGTGATCCATCCGCCCACCTCTTTTAGAGCTCCTGGTCTTTGAATATAATTTGTAGGATAAGCCATAGATGTAAACAACTTAATCCCCTCCATTTTATTAAATATTGATACAGCAGTCCTTTGGGTCATGAGCATTTTGAAGTAAATCAAGCTAGTATACTTTGACCAAAATTCTCATCCTAACGTTAGAAAACTATTAGCCTATTTGAGACCGCTCGTTGCTTCACCGCCAATAATATACTTTTGAAAAACAAAGTAAATGATCAGTACCGGTATAGCGATTAAAATAGCTCCTGCCATTAGCACGTTCTTGTCTGTTTCATATTGTCCTACCGATAAGGATAATCCGAGAATTAGTGGGTAAAGATCAACTTTATTTAGAGCGATCAATGCCCATAAGAACATATTCCATTTCCAAACAAACGAGAATATTGCCAATGTAAACAAGCTCGATTTTGCCATCGGAAGGAAAATGTACAAAAATGTCTGAAATCGGTTACATCCATCAATAAGGGCTGCTTCTTCCATCTCACCGGGTATATTTTTAAAAAACTGAGTTAATAGAAATACACCGAATATACTTTCACTTACAGGTATCGCTACAGCCCAATATGTGTTTAAGATACTTAACTTGTCCATCACAATATATAATGGAACAATATAAACTGCTAACGGTAACATTAATGTCATGATGACAAGCCGGAACAGTGCTTCTTTCCCTTTAAATTTCAAACGAGCAAATGCATAGCCTCCCAAAGAACAAATGACGAGGTTAATAGCAGTACCTATGAGTGCAATGAAAATACTGTTAAATAACCATTTCATTACTGGCTGTTCTGAAAACAAACGAACCCATGGTTCAAGTGTTGGATTTTCTGGAATAATCCGTAATGGGTTAGAATACATTTCCGAGATTTCCTTAAAGGAAGCAGACAAAGTTAATAATTGTGGAACAAAAATCAAAGCTACTAAAAAGAATAGAAATATATAAGGAAGCCTACTAGTTTTCGTCATCATATCCTCCTTAATTAATCGTATGTTACTTCTTTAAATGATTTAAACGGAATTAAAGCGATCAGGAATGTAACGATTAACATTAATACACCTAATGCGGATGCATACCCAAGTGCCTGATCTCTGAATGCACTTTGATAAATATAGAGATCTAACGAAATAGTTGAAGCAGCTGGTCCTCCTGCTCCCTCTCCCATTCCACTACCTGTCAAAATCCAAACAAGTGGGAATATTTGAAAGGCAAGTATAAAACTTGTCACTACTACATAAAGCAAAACATTGCTTAAAAGTGGGAGGGTAATTTGAAAAAAGGTTCTAATTTTTCCAGCTCCATCTATTTTGGCCGCTTCATAATACGAACTAGGGATTTCTTCTAGTCCATTATAAAGAATGCTCATAATATACCCTAAATGAATGTATACCCAAACAAATACTACTGCCACTAAGGCCGTTGAAGGTTGTGTTAATAAGCCAATATTAGCTTGTTCCTCAAAACCGAGAAAGCGTAAGATGCCTCCGAGAACACCGTTGTTTGGCATGTACATAAACGAAAATATAAAACCATTTACAGCCATCGGTATAATATAAGGTAAAAAGAGAATGACTTGAAAAAAGCGTCGTCCTTTGTTAGCTTTTTGTATGGATAATGCCGCTAACATAGACAAGACAAATAAAGGGATAATACCGATCACATATGCAAATGTATTGATTAACGATTTATGAAATAATGGATCTTTAAAAGCTTTCATGTAATTTTCAAGTCCAACAAATGTTACTTCCCCGAGAAGAGGAAAATCTGTGAAACTAATAAATAAACCGCCAAGAAGAGGCGTTACATGAAATATCACGAAAAACAAAAGAAATGGACCTAAAAAAAGAAGTAACGAAAGCTTATTTTTTGAAAAAAGGCTTTTTTCTTTTACAAGGGAAACGTCAACTCTTGTCGCAATATTTTTTTCCACACTAGTTCACTTCTTTCTTGATAAGAATTTTTTAGAAAAGAGAGGAACGCGTCCTCTCTTTATCCCAAAGTTACTGAAGCTCTTGATTAATCGCCTCATCTATTTTTTTGATACCTTCTTCAATGGAGATCGTTTCGTTATATATACCTTCTAGATTTGGCACCATATGTTTATAAAGAATGGTTTCATCCTTTTCTGTATAAGGATTCATAAATAGTTTGCCTTTCATTAAATTTGCCATCTCTGCAAGTGGTTTTAATTTATCTTCTTCACTATAATTTTCACGTGCTGCTAAGTTTGCTGGTACATTCCCTGAGCCAACACCCCATGCTGTCGCATTCTCTTCTTGTTCAACCCACTCTATAAATGTAAATGCAGCCTTAGCTTTAGCTTCGTCACTTCTTGTTAATGTCAATGTGTGCATGTTAGCAAATACGCCATAATCCTCTTCAAAGAATTGTGGTACCATAGCTGTATCATATTCTGTACCAGACTCTTCTAAACCAGGAATCAACCATGATCCATGCATTAGCATTGCAACTTGGCCATCATTAAAATATGAAAAAGCAGTAGTCCAGTCTAAGTTAGTTGGTGGTGTTACCTGAAGATCATTTTTCAGATATAATAGATAATCGATAGCCTTTTTTGTTGCTGGAGAATCAAAATTACTCTCTGTTTGATCTTCGTTATATAATGAGCCGCCAGCTTGCAGGAACAAACTCCAAATATCCCACCATGTGTGATGTGCTGTTTGTTTATACGCAAAACCTTTTTGTGAATCTGTCGTTAAAGCGGTTGCATATTCTTCAAATTCTTCCCTTGTTAATGGACGGTCTTTTGGTAAAGGCTCCAACCCCGCTTTTTCAACTAAATCAGGACGATAATAGAGAACATATGGATGAGAGTCTAGTGGTACTCCATATTGCTTACCATCAAAAAACGTTTTATCCCAAAGATATTGATCGAAATTTTCGGCTTTAATAGCACTTTCGTTAATTAAATCATCTACTGGTTTTACTAATGTATCTTTGTATAAAAATACGCGGTCAATTGGTATCGACATCATGTCCGGTCCAGAACCGCCTTTAATAGCTAGTTGGGCTTTCGTGAATAATTCACCCCATGGCAACGATTGAGTATTGACCTTTATTTCTGGATGTTCTTCTTCAAAAGCCCTTACTAACTCTTCCATAACCTTACCGTCAGGGCCGGTATGTCCATGCCAAAATTCAATTGTAGTAACGCTTTCATCAGATCCCGCATCATTAGCTTGTGAATCGCTTGATTCACTTGAACAACCTGTAAATATTGCAAGAGTAAATATAAGCACTAAACTACTAAACCACTTTCTTTTTAGCATACTGATTCCCCCATTAACAAAATAGTATCATTCAATCTTTTAAACTATCACCCTTCAAATGGTTATTATCTGACATCATACAATATTTTTCAGTTTATTACCTGTCAATAGTTTCTGAATATTATATCTTTTCATTTATGCATTTTTTAATTTGTTAAGAAATGCTGGCTGACGGTTATTTTTTTACAGCGGTAATAAAACCACCTTCTTCTAAACGTTGACGAATTTCTGATCTTTTTTCTTCTGTTGGAGCTAAAATAGGACTTCGTGCAACACCAGCTTTTCGTCCTAACATTTCAATAGCTACTTTTGCTAAGTACGGCATTGTAGGCCCTTCAATTGATCTCCAAATAGGCAACAATCGATCATGTATTTTTTTGGCTCCATTATAATCACCGTTCTGAACCTTTTGATATAACTCCTGAGTCAACTCCGGAAATACAGCTGTTAAACATGAAATAGCTCCATCTACTCCTAAAACAAAAGTTGGAAATAATAGATCATCAATACCGGTTGTGATAGGAACTTTGCTGTGGATCTTATCCAACATATCCGCGACTTTATGCATGTCACCACCGCTCTGTTTTACTCCCAATACCCAAGGAACTCTGTCAATAATCTCATTCATTGAATGAACATCAATATCAACCCAAGGTATAACATTATAAATGATGATTGGAAGTTCAATAGCGTCCCCAACACGTTGGAAATGTTGAACTAAACCTTCCGTATTTGGAGACCATAAATAATGAGGGGGTGTCAATTGTAACGCATTTACACCTGCATTTTTTGCAGCTTGAGATTTGCGCATTGCATCAGCTGTTGAATCTGAGATGACTCCGCCAATCACTTGAACACGCCCATTTGCTTGATCAACAACAGTCTTGCATAATGTATAAATTTCTTCCTCCGATAACCCCTGTCCCTCTCCTGTGCTGCCACCAACACATATGCCAGGAACTCCTGTAGAAATAAGGTATTCTGCCTCATCCTGAATGGCTTTAATATCTAATTCTTCAGAACCTGGTAAAAATGGAGTAATCATTGGAGGGATAATCCCTTTGAGATTTAGTTGTATACCATTATGTGATTTAGAAAATTCCATGTATAGCCCACCTTTTATTTTGTTTTTTAAAAGTTTCGATAAAATAACCCATAAAAAAAATATGGTATGTAACTTCTTGTGCACCTTTGATCTCGTTACGAGTTAAAACTTAGTTTTAATCAAATCCCCCCTTATCAAATAAACATTGTGTGTTATCAGACAATAAACCTGATTTAAAAAAACTATTTCAAGATTGTCTGACAATCCTAGTATAAATAATTAAGAAAATTATGTCAATGGAGGTATTTTAAAACTTTAAAAGATTTCTAAGGAACTAGATTTAAAGTAAAGAACTATTAAAATCACCTTTTTGGATATAGTTGACAGGATTATCATACTCACCTTATACTCATTTTGTATGACAACAGATAATCCGAATCTATGAAGGAGAGAAATCGTTTTGCAACCCTTTGAAAAAATTTCAGTAACCGATCATATCGTAAACAACCTGAAAGATTTAATTACATCTGGTGATTTAAAGGTAGGGGATAAAATGCCTACTGAGAAAGAAGTTTGTGAAAAATTAAAGGTTGGGAGATCTTCAGTCAGGGAAGCATATAGAGTTTTAAATGCCTTAGGGTATATTGAACTTATTCCGGGAAGAGGAGCTTTTGTAAAACGAATAACAGAGGAGGATAATGCCAGTATTGCAAATTGGTTTGAAATTAATGGAGTTCAAATTCAGGATTTCATGGAAGTCCGTCAAGGAATTGAAACACTTGCTGTTACTCTTGCAATTAAGAATGGAAAAGACTCTGATTTCAATGAATTGAAAATAATTAACGAAAAGTTCAAAAAAGCAGTAGAAGATTATAATGTAGTTCAACTAATTTCTCTTGATGAATTATTCCATAAAAAAATTGTAGACGCCACTCATAACATACTTTTAATTGAAATTTATAAACTCATAACAGACTCCTTTAAAAATTATCGGACCAAGTCATTTTCTGTTAAAGAAAAAGCAATTCATGCGCTGGAGCCGCACAATAATATTGTTAGAGCTATATTAGAAAAAGACGAATCACTAGCCGCTGCAGAAGTTGCAAGACACATCAGAATCTCTATTAAAGATATTGAAGACGTAATCAAGTCTGGTAACGATAAATAATACAAATACCTCTTAACTTCTGCTCTCTCGGATATCTAGCATTTTTTTAAGAGTTTGATATTTTAGTAAGATAATGATGTGTTTCAAATAAAAGTTCCTGCCCCATAGTATACTTACACATTAATATCCTGATGGGCAGGAACTAAAGTACGAACTAGTCTGAAATAGATACTCTTGTCCTGTTGAATATCCTCTTTTAACAACCCGGTCGAAGTTAAAATTTCCTGATATCTAGGATATTAAATAACTCTTCCATTTCATGATATACCTCATCTACATTATCCCACTCCTAAGTAAAGTATCTAAGGAATTTATACCTAAAGTAGGAACCTTTTGATAAATCACAAAAACAACACTCCCCTTTATACGAAGTGTTGTTTTTATAGTTTCGCCTGAAATAGGAATAAAACATTTTTACATTTTAACCATCCTATTATAGACTATAGATTCCCAATTGAAATATATTTAGTTTCTAAGTAAGGTTCAATACCTTCTATTCCACCTTCACGTCCAATACCACTTTCTTTCATTCCTCCAAACGGAGCATGTGCCGCAGATGGTGTTCCATCATTCCATCCAACCACACCAAATTTTAAATTTTCATATAAATAGGTTCCTGTTCTATAGTCATTTGTAAAAAAGTATGCAGCCAAACCAAATGGAGTACCGTTTGCAATTTCAACAGCTTGCTCAAGGTTTGTAAAGGTTGTGATTGGCGCAACAGGACCAAATGTTTCTTCATGCATAATGTCCATATCATTAGTTACATTCGTAAGCACTGTTGGGTATACATAATAATAATACCCCTTTTCATCATTTACATCATATACATGTCCTGTTAACAAATTAGCTCCTTTATTTAATGCATCCTCGACCTGAGCATAAATTTTTTCATAGCTACTTTTATTAATAACAGGACCAACATGGGTCCCCTTTTCAAGACCATTACCAACTTTCAACTCTTTTACAACCTTAGCAAATTGTTTAGTAAAAGTATCTGCAACATCATTGTGGACAATTATCCGGTTTGCACAAATACACGTTTGGCCAGCATTCCTATATTTCGAAGCAATCGCCTGTTTAACTGCATATTCAATATCTGCATCCTTAGCAATAATAAAAGGAGCATGTCCACCTAACTCCATGGATACATGTTGTACTTTATTCGAGCTAGCTTGTATTAACTTTTTGCCCACTGGTGTCGAACCCGTAAAGGTAATTTTTCGAATTAGTGAACTTTCTGTAAAAGCTTTGCCGACTTCACTCCGGAACCAATTACAAATTGTAAAGCATCCTTTGGAATTCCTACCTCATGTGCTAATTCAACCAATTTAATTGTCGTTAATGGTGTGTCTACTGCTGGCTTCACAATAAATGTACATCCAGCAGCTAAAGCAGGAGCTGCTTAACGTGTCATCATTGCAGCTGGAAAATTCCAAGGTGTTGTTGCCCCAACTAAACCAATGGGCTCCTTTATTACTAAAATACGTTTCGATTGTGTATTCGAAGGGATCGTTCGGCCATATATTCGTTTTGCTTCCTCAGCGTACCAATCAATATAGCTTGTCGCGTAATCAACTTCACCTCTAGATTCAGTTAAAGGTTTTCCACTTTCAAGTGTCATGATTTGAGCAATTTCCTCTTTTTGCTCCTGCACCTTTGCTGACCATGCTTTTAACAGTTCAGAACGCTTATGTGCATCCACTTTCCTCCATGAGTAAAAAGCTTCGTCACCTTTTTCAATCCGTATTTGGATCTCGGTGTTGTCATGGATTTCTAATTACTTAATGATTTCTCCAGTTGCAGGGTTAAATACTTTTAAACTTGACATTATTACTCTTCACTTCCTTAGCAGCTTGAAAATAAACAGAGTTTTGGTAACTTTATAGAACTTCATTTTTATCCGAATGGTAAATTTACGTGGTACATTACCTTTTCATTATATCCTGAGCCAAAAAACTGAACTGAGACTATGCTACATAACTTTAGATAATCCTATTGTTCGTTCAATAATAATAAGTGCTATTATCGAAATGGCAATAAAAATAACTGAGATGGCATTTACACTTGGATCAAAAGTTTGCTCTATATAACTAAATGTACGAACAGGTACTGTGATGGTCGACGGTGATGATACAAATAAACTAATGGAAATCTCTCCAAAGGACGTAACGGTTGAAAACACAGCACCTGCAATGATCCCTGGCTTTATTAACGGAAGCGTCACTTTAAAAAATGTTTGAATCGGATTTGCTCCTAGATTCATAGAAGCTAATTCCAATCGGGGATCCAAATTTGAAACACTAACGGCTACTGTTCTTACAACATATGGGAAACAAATAATCATATGCCCGATCACTAACGCTGTAATACTTCCATTTATCCCCATTAGAGTAAATATATAAAGCAAGGCAATTCCTAGAACAATTTGTGGAATCATTAATGGTGATAATACAAACGATTGGATGGCTTCCTTCCCGCGAAATTGCAATCTCGCCAATGCATAGGAAGCCATTGTTCCTAAAATAACAGTCAATGGTGTAACAATCACAAGTAGTATCCCGCTCGTCCATAAAGAATCCATCCATTGTGGATTTTCAAACACAGCATAAAACCAGTTCAATGAAAACTCTTTTGGTGGAAATTCCGGATAGGCATTAGGGCTAAAAGCAGAAAGTGCAATCACAAAAACAGGCAAAATTAAAAATAAGTAAACGAAAATTCCCACTGTCCAAATACAAACATCAATCCATGGTATGGATTTATTACAAAATTTATTAGCCATGCATTCTACTCTCCCATCGTTTTAATACAAGTCCCAATAATCCAACAACAATAAAAACAATTGCCAATAAACTAATCGACATCGCTGCTGCCAGTGGAAGATTAAATACTTGCATAACTTGCTGGTAGATTGATAAAGGCAAAATCGGCTGCATCCGTCCCCCAACAAGCAATGGAGTAATGTAGCTGCCTGCTGCTAAAGAAAATACGATGATTGCACCTGTGATGATTCCTGGTATCGTTAATGGGAGTGTAACCTTAAAAAAGCTTTCAATACGTCCTGCCCCCAGGCTCATAGATGCATTTCGTAAATTGGGATTTAAATCACTCAAGGAAGTTGCTATTGGAAGCACAGCAAATGGAAGCATCACTTGAACATATGCGATGATAACTGCCTTCATATTCCATAAAAGCGATAGCGGTTCTGCAATGATATTGAGTTTAAGTAATATTTCATTGATTAAACCGTTTTGCGCCAAAAGGACAATCCATGCGAAAGTACGTATAACGACACTTGTAAGAAGCGGTGAAACGAGCATGATATAAAACAGTGCGCGAAGTTTTCTATTCGGTGCTCTAACTAGCAAATACGCTGCGGGATAGGCTAGCAATAAGCAAAGTACCGTTGTAATCACTGCCATCCAAATAGTCGATAAAATCGTATCCACATAAATAGCTGACGTAAAAACTTCTATATAATGTGCAAAACTATAAGAATCCAGAACGATTAACATATTGTCTACATCTCTGAAACTAAGTACAATTAAAAATAACAAAGGCGCTACTAGGAATACACCAAGAAATAATAAGGTCGGGAGCAACAACATCCAGTGAAAAAGTTGGTTTTTCTTTTTCGAAGATTTCTTCATATTACTCTCCTGCTTCCAATAGAATAATATCTTCTGCATTCCAGTTAATCCAGAATGTATCACCCGGTTTAGGAAGCGCATTGAACACTGGGTCCGGTGTATGGATCGTTAGTTCGCCCTTATCAAGTACAACATTAAGACGTAGTGCATTCCCTATGTAACTGATTTCTTTTAATGTAACTTGAGCAGCATTTACTGATCGTTCGATTGGTGTAAAAGATATATGGATTCTTTCCGGACGCAGCATGAACAATCCCTTTTGAACAGAATGTGACTTAACCTCTATTTGAAGAGGTTGGTTTCCTTCCGTCTCATATTCTACTGTTTCATATTTGTTTGTTTTAATATCAGTATGACCTTCATTAACCCTTCTTGCTTCAAATAAATTCACTTGTCCAATAAATTCCGCAACGAAGCGATTGGCAGGATGGCGGTAGACCTCTAATGGACTCCCAACTTGTTGCAGGTGACCTTTTCCTAAAATTCCAATTCTATCTGAAAGACTTAATGCTTCCTCTTGATCATGTGTTACGAGAATGGTGGTAATCCCGACACGCTGTTGAATATTTCGTAGTTCAAATTGCATTTCCTTGCGAAGCTTAGCATCCAAGTTACTTAATGGCTCATCAAGCAAAAGGACAGAAGGCTGGATTGCTAAAGCACGTGCAATAGCCACACGCTGTTGCTGTCCGCCACTTAACTGATGCGGTCTTCTTTGTGCAAACGAGGAAAGTTGAACAAGTGAAAGAGCTTCCGTGACTCTTTCTCGAATTTCATTACGAGGGAGCTTTTTTATTTTCAACCCGTATGCAACATTCTCAAAGACAGTTAAATGAGGAAAAAGTGCATAATTTTGAAAAACCATTCCGAGATTTCGTCGATATGGAGGTAGACTTGTGACATCCTTTCCACCAATGTATACCAATCCAGATGTAGGTTCCAAAAAACCAGAAATAATATTTAAAAGTGTCGATTTACCGCAGCCACTTGGGCCAAGAAGGGAGAAAAACTCCCCTTCTTGTACTACTAAATTAACATCCGCAAGTGCCACATTGTCATCAAAGTGGCGGCTCACATGTTCAATTTTAATACCGCCCATTATTGACCACCAAGTTCCTGCGTCCAGCGATTTGTCCAATCATTTAAGTTTGGTGTAGCTGTTTCATAATCAACCCACTTTAATTGTTGATATGCCTCTTCACCAGTTTGAACTTTATCTTTTAAGAAATCGCTATACTCAACATTTTTATTTGTCATCCCATAGAACGACTGATCAGAAAATTCCTTTTGTACTTCAGGGCTGATTAAATGGTTTAACAATTTATATGCATTGGCTTCATTTGGACTACCTTTTGTGACAGCCCAACTAGCAGCTGCAGCTACAGCACCTTCCTCTGGATACACAAAACCTAAATCAAGGCCAGATTCCTGGAGTGCGAACACACGTCCATCCCAAAACGGTACAATCCAAGCTTCTCCACGTTCAAGTAATGTTTGAATGGTTCCTGGATTATCAGGGTACGCTACAACGCTACTCTTTAATTCATTTAACTTAGCAAAAGCCGCATCAACATCTTCAGGATTACTTTCTTCCCCACCTAAAGCATTAATAAGACCTGAGAAAAATTGTAGACCTGCAGAATAACTTGGTGACGAAATAGCAACATGTCCTTTGTAGTCTTCATTCCATAAATCTAACCACTTAGTTGGTTCCACAGAAACAAGATCCTTACGATAAGCAAGACCAAGTTGGCCCATGCTAAACCCTGCAGCATATTGTTTGCCATCAAAAGTTAGTTTGTCTTGGACAGAAGAATAAAGATCAGCTAAGTTTGGTACTTTTTCTTCGTCAAGCGGAACGAATAAATCCGCAGCAACCCCGCGTTGAATGGTATCTGGTTGTAAAATCAATAAATCATATTGAGGGTTATTTCCGTTTGAGGCACGTAGTTTTGTGAACCATTCGGCATCAGCCCCTGCTACAACCTCAACATTAATTCCTGTTTCTTCTTGGAATTTATCAATGCTTGGACGGATTTGCTTTTCCCAGTTACCTCCGTATACTCCAATAATAACTTCATTAGTTTCTGGCAATTCTGCATTTTTTTCATTCGCAGTTTCAGGTTCTGCTTCATTTCCTGCGCCCCCGCATGCTGCCAGTAATAATACCATTACAAGCGATAGGATAAAGGATATTGATAATTTTTTCTTTTTCATTAGGTTCACCTCTGGATATTATTTAGTTTGTTAATTTAAAAAACCATTCCTCTACTAATGCTTTGTCAATTTGTTGATTACTTTCAGCAAATTGCTTATGAATTAAATGCTTATAGTGTGAACGTTGATTGGCTGGAAGCTGCAAAAGCAATTTTGCCAAGGTTGTACTTGCTTCCGCCGACCATGTTGCTTCATAGTTTTCTCTTGCCAAACCAAAATCCCAATCTGATCGTTTTTCTTTGGACTTTTCATTTCGAAACATTTCTGTTTCATTTTTATCAATTTCATACACTCCGGGCGAACCTTCAGTTATAACCACTCCATACTGTTCTCTTGCAAGATGAATGCTTAATAAATCTGATTCAACTTCCTCCAGTACAAGTTCTACATCGCGATCAAGCGGATTTCCCCATCCTCCTCCACCAGGAGATGTAATGCTAATAACCTGACCTTTTTCTGGTCGCAAAATTTCAATTTTAGGCAGTTCCTTGACCAGTTCTGTATCCGGATTAAGTCTTACGTTACCAAGTGAACCTGCTTGTCCGCCAGCAAGCCCCCATGGTTGAAAGCGAAGTCTTTCCATGCCGCGTGCAGTTACAATGGATTCAGGTTTTACAATTTGAAAATCTAGCTGAATCGCATGTCCACCTCGATGGAAACCTGCTCCTGCTGTATCTTGTTTAATCTCATATTTTTTCACAAAAATATCAATATGCTGCTCAAGACTTTCTATTGGTGTATTTTTCAAAAATCCCGAAGCGTGATCGATGCCATCGACACCATCCATGTCAAACTGACCGCCACCGCCACCGCCCATTGGTTCGACGACCGCTATTTTTCGTGAGCCGGTTGATTCGTCAGGTGTTGATAAAACAACGATTGCGGATTGTCCAGCACCAGCAGCAGGAACCATTTCAGGTAAAGCTTTCGCAAGTGCTCCGAGAATAACATTGTACATTCTCATTGTAATCGAATGACGGATTCCGACAGCAGCCGGGTATTCAGGATTAACTAATGTTCCTTTTGGAGCAATTACTTCTATCGGCCTTGTCAGTCCACCGTTTACCGGAATAAAAGGATCGGTACTTATAATATAGTTGATTAGCCCTTGATATAAGAAGGAATGCCTGCTTCCATTTGTCACAAGATTAAAAGCTGTTTCCACTTGCGGGTCGCAATCAGAAAAATCTAATGTTATTTTACGATCTTTAATGGTGACATTTACAGCAAGACGGATTGGAACGTCGGATATCATATCATCATCCAAATAGTCAGCAAAAGAGTATGTACCATCCGGAATATCCCTGATAATATTACCGGCCCTCATTTCAGCTTGTTCAAGCAAATCAGTCATACCATTTTTTACTGTATCCGTACCAAACTTTTGCACCATATCAAGCAAGCGAGTCTCTGCAGTATTGACTGCAGCAATCATCGCATTGATATCCCCGTAATTTAGATGAGGAACGCGGCTATTTGCATTTAAAAATGCAATGACCTCTTTGTTTTCCTTGCCACCCTTATAAATCTTTACTGGAGGGATACGCAGCCCTTCTTGATGGATATCGGTTGCCGTCGGTGAAATACTAGCTGGAACAAGTCCGCCTACATCACTAACATGGACAAATGCCCATGCATAACTGATAATTTCTCCATCCTTGAAAATGGGTTTAAAAACATGAACGTCCGGCAAATGTGTTGCTAAGCCGTCGGTTGTATACGGATCATTTGTAATTACAATGTCACCTGGCTCAAACGGACCACTTTCTTCGATTGCACGCTTTAGACTCAGACCTAAAAAAATAGTGACGCCAACGGTTTTGGGATAAACATAAAATTCTCCCTCTGGAGTAGCTAAAGCCGTTGCAAAATCTGCTGATTCTTTTACAAAAGTTGTAAAGGAAGTTCGTTCAATAACATGCCCCATTCCTGAAGCAATTGCATTAAAGTAACTTCTTATTATCTCTAATTGTGCGGGATCTGTGCGCATTATTGTTCACTCTCCATTCGCGAGATGATTAAGTTGCCTGCAGCATCTATTTTCCCAAACCATTCTGGCAATATCACAACAGTAGTATCATCCTGCTCTACAATTGCAGGTCCTAATACACACTGACCGTGTTTTAAGTCTGCACGTGAATAAATGCTAGCATTAAATTCTTTCCCTCTCAAAACTATTTTTCTAGTCGATAAAATAGCCGGGTTAATATCCTTCGCTTTTGCCATCGTTTTCAACTCAGGTTTCGGTGTATGACCGATGATACGGACACGTAAATTAATAATTTCAATACTTGATGTTGGATCACTATGCCCATATTGGCGTTGATGAACCTGATGAAATGCATTTTTAATTTCATGGAAATCCTGCTGTTCCAACCATGAAATTGACATTGGAAGTTCGATTTCAAAGGCTTGTCCTTTGTATCTCGCATCCACTGAATATAAAAGAGAAGTACTTTCTAATATCGAAAGCTCCTGTTGTCTAATCCATTGTTCTGCTTCCGTTGAGAGACTATCGAATTCTACTTTTAATTGATCCGGTGTAAAAATTTCAAGTAAACCTTGTCTGGACGTAACAGCATCATAAATGAAATCTGAAGTTAACGATCCTAAGGCACTTAAGGTACCTGGACTTGGCGGAATGAGTACATTTTTCGCCTGGATTTCTTCAGCTAGGAAATTTGCTATTACAGGACCCGCACCGCCAAATGCTAGGAAACTAAATTCACGAGGGTCAAAGCCCTGCTGCTCCATCACACTGCTAAGCTCTGTGTACATATTTGCCACTGCAACTTGGATAATTCTGTCCGCTGCATCCTCAATTCCTGAATTTAAATGCTCTGCAATCGGCTGAAGTGCTTTCTCGGATTTTTCTTTGTACAGAGGGAGATTTCCGGCTGCAAATCTCTCAGGGTTCAAGTATTGACAAACAAGAAATGCATCTGTTAATGCGGCTTGCTCGCCGATACCGTAACATGCTGGGCCAGGATTTGACCCTACAGACTCAGGACCTATCTTTAACATTCCCCCATTATCAATCCAAGCAACAGAGCCACCTCCTGCACCTATAGAATAGATAGCAACAGAAGGAAGCATAATTGGGATGCCCGCAAGTTCATTCGTTTGTGTAAATGTTGCCTTCCCCTTTTCAATTATAGAAATATCAGCACTCGTACCGCCGACATCAAAAGTTATAACGTTCTCAATCGCAGCAGATTCTGCAGCTCTGATTGACCCGATTACCCCTGCAGCAGGACCTGAAAATAACGTGCGAACAGGCGCAGCTGCGGCTGTTTCAATATCCATTAATCCCCCATTAGACTGCGTAATAAATGGGGTTGTTTGTATTCCTTCTGCATTTAGTCTTTCTTTCAATGTCTCAAAATACTTCTTCACATTAGGCTGGATGTAAAGATTAGCCGCAGCCATAACAGTACGTTCAAACTCACGCATTTGCGCCCAAAGCTCCGAAGACATAATGACATCTAACTGCGGTGCCTTTTCCTTTATCCGCTCTACAGCCAATTTCTCGTGGATTGGATTCTTATAACTGTGCAGAAACGAAACGACAATACCCTCTATTCCTTCTGAAACAGCTCGCTTAACCGCGTTATCAATGTATGTAAGATCCAAAGGACAGTGTTCTGTTCCATCATGCATCATTCTTTCTTTAATTGGAAAAACGTATTTCCTTGGGATTAAAGGCTCCGGTAACCGTGATCGAAAATCATAAGGAATCGGCAGCCGTAGTCTTTGTAAGGATAAAATATCCCTAAATCCTTCAGTTACAAACAAAGCAATCTTTGCGCCTTTTCGTTGAAGTAATGTATTTAGTCCAATGGTCATTCCATGAACAAAGTATGTAATATCCGATGATTTAAAACCGTCTTTGCTTAAAAGAGCTAATCCATTTGAAATTCCTTGTGCCGGATCATGGGGTACAGTTGGAGTTTTATAACTAAAAATTTCTCCTGTTTCTGGGTTCAATAATGATAAATCAGTAAAAGTGCCGCCAATATCTATTCCTAACCGGTATTGGTTGTTACTCACTGTAGTTTGCTCCTAACCTTTTTTTATTTTTATTACATTCTGAATTTTGAACGTAATTTATTATACTATAATTATAGGAATAATCAATTTAATGTTTTCATTTATCTGATGTTGCATTAGCTGACCTCTACCATGCATTCATCTCAGTATTCCAACAATACCTCTCAATTTAAACCCATCGGATAATAAACCGATGTCCTAGTCCTACCATCACATATAAAAAAGATCAATCCCCCACCGAAGTAAAGCTTTACTCCAGCGGAGGACTGACCCCTTATGTTGTCCTTTATGTTGCCAGTGCCCCAACTTTCCATTCTTCTAGCTTTATCAAACCTCTTTTTTGGTGCAATTGCTTTTTTGCGATTCGAATTCCTTCTTCTACAGATGAGGTGATACCGAAATAATAATAACGGATTCCAGCGTTTAACAAAACTTGTTTATAATAATATGGATACGCTTTGTCTCCTTCTCCTTTTAAGATAGTCATTATGATGTAACATTGGTCCTTAAGCGTTAAGGTGCCTTCCTGCTTTTCCTCCATTAACCCGTAATCCTCTGGGTTGATCAGATAGGAATTTAAAGAATCCTTTGTCCAAACATAGATAAAGCTGTTACGATGAACAGGGACATCTTCTGAACCTTCTTCACCCTGCACCACGACGACCTTTTCATAGCCTAGCCCCTCAAAGGTTGGGATCATTTTATTAATTGCCGTCCGATGAAAGGCTCCCAGCATGAGTAATTGAGCTCCTGATAAATTTAATAGTTTTTCAGCTGTGTTCAAAATGGTTCGTACACCGATTTCTTCACGGATTCGTCTCATTTGCTGCAGTGGATTACATAATTGTTCAGAATGAGCAAATCCTATCTTCCGCACCTTTACATCTTCAGAAATGGCAGGCCCACTTTTTCCTACTTCTATTCCTAACTCATTAATAATATCTTTGATCGACGTCCCGTATTTAGGCGGTAGAGAATCACTTGCGTGCATGAAAACGGAGATTCCATAGTCTGCAAGCAAGAGTGAGACAGGAATGGTGGCGGCAAATGTGTTTCTTCCTGTATATGGCCCAGCAAAATCAATCTGAATGCAATTCAGCCCTTTTATCACTTCACATTTTTCTTGAAAAGCCTGAACGAATGCTAGTAATTCTTGCGGTGATTCTGTCTTAATTCGCTCAGCGATGAAGAACGCTGCAAGTTGTGCATCTGTTGCTTTTCCACCTGCAATAAAGCGAGCGGCTTCTAAGGCTTCTTCATAGGAAAGATCTTTAGCTCCCCTTTTACCTCTTGCAATTTCTTTTAGCCAATGCTGCATACTTTTTCCTCCTCCCCTAAAAGCTCCCACACTCGTTCCCTTATAATGTCACTCAAGTTTGGGTGGTAGCCGAGATAGTCACATAGAACAATCTCCTTATCTATTAACATCGTGACCTCTTTTACTGCTTTTTGCATACGATTCATGAGCAGTCCTGTAAATAATACATAAGGAAGGACAACCACTTGCCCACTTTTCTTAATGGTTTGCTCTAAGGCAATTTCAAATGCTGGATCAACTGCTGCAAGGTAACAACAGGTGATGGAATTCACGTCGATTTTTTCTTGTAAAAGTGTTGCAATCCTTTCCATATCGTTCTTCGAATCTGAATCCGTGCTGCCTCTCCCCACCAATAGAACATCCATTTCCTTCGAATTTTTTTTCTTTTCTATTATTCTTTCTATTAAAATTTCAATAATCTTTTCATGGACCCCAAAAGGACGTCCATACATAATTTCAACCTCTGGATACAACTCTCGCAACCTTTCAATCTCTTCAGGGATATCTTTTTTCGCATGTGCAGCTGTTAATAACAAAATCGGAACAACAGCTATTCTTGTCGCACCTCTTTTCACACAACTATCTATTCCTTGCTTCATTGAAGGGGCTGCAAGTTCTAGAAAGCAGTGCTCTTGTATCGGTATAGAGATTATTTCCATACACTTTTTAACAAACTGAATAGAGAACTCGGTCGCCTTTTTCATTCGACTGCCATGAAAGACATATAAAACACCATCCATGCAGCTTCCCTCCTTATAACGAACTTACTTTCACAGCGCTCACCTTAAATTCAGGCATCCTGCATAGGGGATCAAGTGCTGGATTTGTCACCCGATTGACACTTTGGATGTCCCCCCAATGAAAGGAGGTGAAAAGGGTATCCCGTCTGATGGACTCCTTAAAGGCAGCACGTACGACCATATTGCCTCTTTTGGATTGCACTTGTACAAGAGATTTATCAGCGATTCCATACTTTTGGGCTGTTTCAGGATGGATTTCTAATAACGGCTCTGGACATAAAGAAAATAGCTTACTGCTTTTCCTTGTTTGTACGCCCGTTAAGTAATGATGTAACACTCTGCCCGTTGTTAAGAACAGCGGAAATTCTTCATCAATGGTTTCATTCGGCTTTTGGATGGGAACTGTTGATATAGTTGCTTTCCAATCTCTATGTGCAAAATGATGCCCAAATAATCGCTCCGTCCCCGGATGTGTTTCCTCTGGACATGGCCAATGAATGCCGTTCCCTTCCTTTAAACGAGCATACGTAATGCCATAATAATCGGCGATTCCGCCTTTACTAGCTTTTCGTAATTCCTCAAAAATTTCTTCCGGTGATGAATAAGAGAAATACTGACCACTTCCTAATGTGTCGGCTATGTCACAAAGTATTTCCCAATCATGTTTCGTCTCCCCTGGTTTTTCCCGTTCCCCTTCGCGTAGGACGACTCTCCCTTCTAAATTGGTGATGGTTCCCGTATCTTCGAGATAAGAGGACGTTGGTAAAATAAGATCGGCCATTCGAGCAGTTTCTGAAATATACATATCCACCACCACGAGAAAATCGAGCTTTTTCAAGGCCTTTTCAACCAAGATAGCATTTGGATTTGAAACGACCGGATTGGAGGCCATGAGAAACAAACCTTTAATCTCCTGTTCGTTGATTTTTTCCATCATTTCATAGGCGGATACACCTTTTCTCGGTAACTCGGATTCCTCGATTCCCCAGACACTAGCTATATACTCCCGATGCTCCTTGTTTTCTATCAATCGATATCCAGGAAGCTGGTCAGCTTTTTGTCCGTGTTCCCTTCCTCCTTGCCCGTTCGCTTGACCTGTAACGGCTCCGTATCCACAGCCCGGCTTTCCAATTTTCCCGGTAACAAGAGTTAAATTGATATAACTTTTTACAGTTTCTACACCTGTGGAATGCTGCTCGACCCCTCGTGCTGTCAATACAATTGCCGAATTCGCTTTCCCAAACTTTTCTGCCGCTAACTCCATGTCTCCCGTCGTCACATTCGTGATTGATTCCAGCTCTTCAAACTTCAAGCACTCTAAAAAATCCTTTAGCTCTTCATAACCATTTGTACGATTCTGAACGAATTCTTGATCCACAAAGCCTCTTTCCAATATGAATTTCAAAATTCCATTCACTAAATTCGCATCCATGCCCGGTTTCACCTTGATATGTAAGTCTGCAAGTTTCGTAGTCGCAGTTTCTCTTGGATCGATCGCAATGATATAGCAACCATTCTTTTTAGCTTTACGAATATAGGGCATTAAGGTAGGCTGACACTCGGCAATGTTGGTCCCCGCTAAAATTAGACATTCAGTTTCTTGTATATCGGAAAGCTTCATCGTTAAACCGCGGTCTATTCCGAAAGCAATATTTCCAGCCGCAGCAGCAGAGGACATACAGAATCGGCCATTGTAATCAATATATTTCGTCTTTAATGCCACTCGCGCAAACTTTCCAAGCAAATAACTTTCCTCGTTGGTTAACGAACCGCCGCCGTAAACCCCGATGCCATCATTTCCACTTTCAAGCTGTATTTGATGAAATTTCTCTTTAATATAGTCTAAAGCTAAGCACCAAGATACACGAACAAACTCCCCATCCACTTTTAACATGGGATAAAGAACGCGATCTTTATGAAAAACATGCTGATGTGCATGCATGCCTTTGATACATAAGCGCCCTTCTGAAGTAGGGTCCTCTTTATTAGGATTTACCTTAAATTGCTTACGGCTGACAATCCTTTCTTCAATAACCTCCTTCGAGCATTGGACACTGCAATACGGGCACCTGGCCTGATAAATTTCTTCCTTTTGTAATTCTTTATATTTAGACAGAAAATGTTGCAGTAAATCGGACACTACTTATCAACTCACCTTCTAGCTAACACTTGTCAAGAACTCATAAACACAATGGGAACAACATGATGAAAGTTGTTCCCATCTTTCCTTTACAACGAAACAGCATTACCTTCCATCGATTCAAATGACTGAAGTTTTTCTCTAAACTTCACGACCTCTCCGATCACAATCATGGATGGATTTTCAATCTCTTTCTTATTTGCGATATCTACAATGGTTTGTAAAGTCCCTGTAATGGTCTGCTGATTTTTCGTCGTTCCTTGGTGAATAATCGCGACCGGTGTATGGGGTGCTTTTTTATATTTCAAAAGCTGACTAACAATGTAAGGAAGATTGCCAACTCCCATATAGATGGCTAAAGTATCGATACCATTGGCAAGACTCTTCCAATCTGTTCTATCTTCTGCCCCTTGTTTTCTGTGACCTGTCAAGATGGCGAAGGTGGAGCCCAAATCTCGATGTGTTACAGGTATTCCCGCATAAGCAGGCGCCGCAATCCCAGATGTAATTCCAGGGACCACCTCAAATTCGACTCCATTTCGTACCAGTGCTTCCGCTTCTTCTCCACCTCTTCCGAAGACAAATGGGTCACCGCCTTTCAAACGGGTAACAATTTTCCCGCTCTTGGCATAGCGCACTAGCAATCTATTAATGGTCTCCTGTTTCATTGGATGGTGATTGGGCATTTTTCCGCAGTATATTAAATCTGCATAAGGTTTTGCTTCATCTAATAATTCGGTGTTAACTAATCTGTCGTATAAAATGACCTCTGCTTGCTGAATACATTTTAAACCCTTTACTGTAATTAAATCTTTGTCACCTGGCCCCGCTCCAACGATATAAACCTTCCCCATGTTGACTTCCTCCCTTGTCATCTTAAATCATTATAAAAACGTCCCCATTTTCAATTTCCACCTGATAGGTATTGACACAGCCTGTATCTGGTTCTTGAACTTTTCCGTCCGTCATACAAATCTTCCAGTCATGCATAGGGCAAAACACATGCTCTCCACTGACCATTCCCTCTGCGAGAACTCCGCCTCGATGCGGGCATTTATTTTCAATCGCACGAACTTTGTTATTTGCTAAGCGAAAAACTGCAATATTGTGACTTCCAATTCGAATGGTTTTCCCTATCTCTTTTGGCAATTCAATTAAAGTGCCCACCTTTACCCGTTGCAGCGTTTGTTCCATGGTGTTTCCTCCTTTTTTATTTTGATGTAACTGGTACCTTGACACTTTGATAGAGTTCCTTTTGAATCTCTTCACTCTCAACGGCTTCTTTCCAAGGATCCCTTAAAACGGATAGAGCTTCATCTAATCTATTGTTTAACGAATCACGATTCTGCTTATCATGTAGGACAGATTTTATATGATCAAGTCCCATTCGTTCTAGCCATTTTGATGTACGCTCCAAATAATGAGCTGTTTCCCGGTAATACTGTAGATAGGCACCCGAAAATTCGATGACCTCTTCATCTGTCTTTACCTTGCACAAAAGATCGGCTGCACGTAGATGTGTGCCTCCGTTTCCGCCAACGTAGATCTCCCATGCTCCCTCTACACCAATCACCCCTACATCCTTCACTCCGGATTCAGCACAGCTCCTAGGACATGCGGATACACCCATTTTCACTTTGTGCGGAGTACTTAAACGCTCAAGTTTCTTTTCTAGTTGAATCCCCAAGCCCATAGAATCCTGTGTACCGAATCGGCAGAATCTTTCACCAACACATGTTTTTACCGTACGAAGTGTTTTTCCATATGCATAGCCTGAAGGCATATCAAGCTCTGCCCACATTTTAGGAAGGTCCTCCTTCTGCACACCGAATAAGTCAATCCTTTGTCCGCCTGTTACTTTAATTAATGGTACCTGATATTTTTCGGCTACATCGGCAATTTTTCGCAATTGTTCAACGCTCGTCACGCCACCATACATTCTCGGAACCACTGAAAACGTTCCGTCTTTTTGAATATTGGCATGCATTCTTTCATTGACAAAACGCGACTCCTTTTCGTCTTTATAATCTTTAGGTTGAATCATCCCTAGATAATAATTCAAGGCTGGCTTACACTTCGAACAGCCTTCAGGAGTCTTCCAACCAAGGACGTTCATCACTTCCCGTGTATGTGTAAGTCCTTTTGCACGAATTTCCTCGACCACTTCATCTCTTGATAACGTCGTGCAGCTACAGATTGGCTCTTGTTCATTTACGTTATAGTTGTCGCCTAATGTAAGTTCAAGGAGGTCTGACACCAAGGATTTACAACCTCCACATGATCTGGACGCGTTTGTACATCCCTTCACTTCCTCAATCGTCGACAACCCATTGTTCTGGATCGCTTGGACAATCGTCCCTTTGGTTACGCCATTACAACCACAAATGATTTCATCATCTGCCATAGAAGCTACAAGACTTCCAGCTGTCGTTTCCGTTCCTTCCAAATCCATGTACTCAGACACATCAGCTCCCTTATTTATAAGGCTGAGTAATTTATTCCCTTCACTTGTGTTACCGAAAAGGACAGCTCCGACAATTTTGCCGTCTTCAATCAAGACTTTTTTATAGGTTCCTTTATAATCGTCATACATCATAATGGATTTTGTATCCTCATTCTCGGTGATTCTTCCTGCTGAGAACACATCCACACCAGATACCTTTAATTGTGTGGAAACGATAGAACCATGGTAGCCTTCAGTTTCTTCCTTACATAGTTGCTTGGCTAAAACTTTTCCTTGCTCATATAATGGAGCAACTAATCCATACACGATGCCATGGTGTTCTGCACACTCACCGACTGCATAGATATTAGGAATCTCTGTTTCTAAACAATCATTTACTAGAATGCCTCGGTTTACTGGGATTCCGCTTTCTTTTGCTAGTGCGACATTTGGTTTAATCCCAACGGCCATGACAACTAAATCTGCTTTCAGTTTGGTTCCATCGCCAAATCGTAATCCTTCAGCTCGCTTTTTCCCTATAATTTGGACCGTTTGTTTTTTTAGTAAAAAATTCATTCCCTGTTTTTCGAGTTCCTTTTGTAGCAATCTGCCTGCTGTTTGATCCAATTGCCTTTCCATTAAGCAATCACTAATATGGATCACATCTACTTCCATTCCTAGATTAAGTAAGCCTCTTGCAGCCTCTAGACCTAATAACCCACCACCAATTACAGCCGCTTTTTTATACTTCGTCGAGTACTCAATCATCGTTTCGCAATCCTTAATATCACGAAACGCTGTTACTCCCTCCAAATCAGCACCAGGAAGAGGCAGCATGAACGGAAGTGAACCTGTAGCAATGATTAATTTGTCGTATTGAATTGCTCTTTTATCCGAATAGACCACTTGCGATTCTTTATCAATTCGAATAATAGATTCGCCGGAGAACAGCTTTATATGATTCTCTCTATACCAATCCCAATCATTAATGGTGATATCTTTAATTTCCGTATCTCCTTGTAATACTTTAGAAAGCTGTATTCTATTATAATTTGGATGTGGTTCATTCCCGAAAATGGTGATCTCAAATTGATTTGGATCCACTTTCAAGATTTCTTCTATCGTTCGAACACCGGCCATCCCATTTCCAATTAGTATCAATTTCTGCTTGACCATGAAATTCTCCTCACTTTCTTTTTTCAAATAAACCATTTGTATATAGGTGTATGTTATGGTAATTATTTTGGCAGCTCAAGCATGTTGTTAGATTTCCTTGCATACTTTTTCAAAATAAACCTATTAATGACATTTAAATTATCATAATCATGTCACCTATTGTTACATACAACAAAAGATGGTTGCCTGTCCAAAAATATAATTGAAAAAGAAGTTGTATAAACAACTCCTTTTTATAATGCCTTCACTTCTTTCCGTTCTCTTGTTAACAAAGCAGCGTCAGCTTCCGCTTGTTCCTTTCGCTCCACTTCGGTTAAATAGTAGTCTTCGCTAAATGAGTTTTTCGGTTCTTCCAATGTGAAATAGCAAAACACAAAGCTAATGAACGCACCTGAAGCAAGGATAAAGAAAAATTGCTGTGGTGTTACAAACGTTAGCAGCGTTAAATAAATGGTTGCCCCAACATTTCCATATGCCCCTGACATTCCAGCAATTTGGCCTGTCACTCGCTTCTTAATCATGGGAATCACAGCAAAAGTAGCTCCTTCAGCACCTTGAATAAACATTGATGTTAATACGGTAATGGTCACAGCTACGGCTAGCGGCCAGCTGGAATCTATCAACCCCATTAAAACTAACCCAATCGAAATGCCAAACATGTACACTAGCATTACCTTACGACGGCTCCCCATTCGATCTGAAAGAACGCCACCTAAAGGACGTGCAAATAAATTCACAAATGCAAAGGAAGATGCAATAAGACCCGCTACAGCTGGCGTTAACGAAAAAGTTAATTGAAAGAACATTGGCAGCATCGACACAATCGCCAGTTCCGCACCAAAATTAGCAAAGTACGTACTATTGAGCGCACCAACATTTTTAAACTTATATTTGTCTTCCTCTGGAACGCCTCGCTTTAAACGCGGTACATTGACTTTGATAATGTTATAGATTTGAAAAACGACAACTATTCCAATCACGGCCCAAACAAGATGAAGAACTTCCTGAGTAAGAAAGCCGAGCCCTTCTAATCTCCAGGCGCTAACTGCAAGTGCTCCGCCTAACGGGATCGTCCAAATGATGAGCTGTACAAGATCACCCCAGCTACTTATTTCAAGTGCAGCTGACTTTTTGGGTTTCACCAGCGCTTTTCCTTCAGGCGTATCCCGAACGCAAATGTAATAAATAATCCCATAGATGAAACAGAAAACGCCTGTAAACGCTAAAGCATATCTCCACCCATTTTCTCCGCCTAATATATTTAACGCAAACCAAGGTAAAAGCATGGCAGCTGCAGCAGACCCAAAATTCCCCCAACCGCCATAAATTCCTTCGGCAAATCCCACGTTTTTAGGAGGAAACCATTCGGCAACCATCCGAATTCCAATCACAAAACTTGCACCAATACTCCCTAATAACAAACGAGAAATCATTAACTGTGCCCAATTATCCCCAAAAGCAAATGTGATCGCCGGAATAGACATAACTACGAGCAAACCAGAGTACACCACTCTTGGACCATACTTATCTAGCAACGAACCGATAACAATTCGAGCAGGAATAGTTAGTACAACATTACAAATTCCTAAAGCAGCAATATGCTGAGGTGTTAACCAACCCATCTCATCCATCATCGTGGTTGCGAGCGGCGCCAAACTATACCATGCGAAAAAGGATATAAAGAAAGCAAACCAAGTAAAGTGAAGGACTTTTATTCGCTCATTTTTAAACTTAAAAAGATCAGTTACCGTCATGGGTTCCAACTCCTTTTGTTCTAAAACTAGTATTTTGGTGATCACCAATTTCATAGTGTTTACTATTACATAGTTTTTTTAGAACGTCTTCAATCATGTGAGGAAAGATAACATATCTTTTAATACAATTCTAAATATATTGTTAGATCCAATCGGAGCAATCGTAAAAAAAACGTTTTCCAGTTTCATTCGATTCAGAAATGAAAGCTGAAAAACGTCCCATGAAATAAATAGGTTAATAATAGAGTTATGAAAAAGATTTATTTATTTTCCAAATATAGCATTTCAATATAAAAACACCTCCGAAACGAAGTAACAGGTTTACTTCAGAGGTGCAAACATTGTAAACCACATAGGAAAGCGCACTTGAATTCACTTTATAATTCACAGTGCGTTTTTTATTGATTTATAAACATTTTGGCAAATTTTAATAACTTATCGTCTCCTAATTCACATAGTAAATCACAGGGTATGAAATAAATATTGGAGGGTGCTTGATTTTGAGATTGAGTATGTAGATTATAATTGAGTAACCAGAGTTATTAATAATAAGCGGAGATTTTTCGGTTAAACAGCAGGATAGAGCTTGGTTTGGGGTATATAAGCGGAGATTTTCCGATTAAGCAAAGCAAAGGT